>MWBB01000029.1:0-17500 GCA_002068835.1 Acidobacteria bacterium ADurb.Bin340
GGGAGCGCAGCCCGGTGGGCTGCGCGATAGCCGCCTGCTCCTGGGTGCGTCAGCCGCCTCGTCCGTAGGCCCCACGACGACCATCGGCGCCTTCCTTCCCACGCTCGCCCGGCGCTCCCAGCCCGGCCCGCGCGAGTTCTGTTGGGCGCTCTTATTCACCTGGGGCGCCGGAAAACGAAACTGGGATAATGACTGTTCGCATCCAGGACCGGATCCTCTCCGCATGCCTTTGCCCCGGGACACCATGAAAACCTCCGAACTTCGCACCCGTTTCCTCGACTACTTTCAGCGACAGGGCCACCGCGTGGTGTCCTCGAGCCCCGTCATCGGCCCCGCGGACGACCCCACGGTGATGTGGACCAACGCCGGGATGGTGCAGTTCAAGGATGTGTTCCTGGGCAAGGAGCAGCGTGACTACCGCCGGGCGGCCAGCAGCCAGAAGTGCGTGAGGGCCGGCGGCAAGCACAACGATCTGGACCAGGTAGGCTTCACCGCCCGCCACCACACCTTCTTCGAAATGCTCGGCAACTTCTCCTTCGGGGACTACTTCAAGGAGGACGCCATCCGCTTCGCCTGGGAATTCGTGACGGGCCCGGTGACGGAAGGCAACCTGGGCCTGGATCCCTCCCGGCTCTGGGTCTCGGTCTTCGAGGGAGCCGAAGGCATTCCGGCGGATGACGAGGCGGCCGCCATGTGGGAAAAGGCCGGAGTGCCCAAGGACCGCATCCTGCGCTTCGGAAAGAAGGACAATTTCTGGCAGATGGGCGACACGGGCCCCTGCGGCCCCTGCTCGGAGATGCACTACGACCGCGGCCCCCAGTACGCGGGCGATGCCCTGCCCAATGGCGAAGGCGACCGGGTCATGGAGATCTGGAACCTGGTGTTCATGCAGTACGACCGGGCCGCCGACGGGACCCTCGCCCCCCTGCCCCGCCCCAGCATTGATACGGGCATGGGCCTGGAGCGGACGGCCTCCATCATCCAGGGCGTGGACTCCAACTACGAGATCGACCTTTTCCAGCCCATCTTCGAAGCGATCTGGAAAGTCGCGCGGGTATCCCCGGAGGAGCGCAAGGAACTCGCGAACCGCACCGCTTCCCAGGTGATCGCCGACCATATCCGCGCCGCCACCTTCATGACCTACGACGGCGTGGTGCCCAGCAACGAAGGGCGCGGCTACGTGCTGCGCAAGATCGTCCGCCGCGCGCTCCGCTTCGGAAAGAAGCTGGGCATCGAGGGCCTTTTCTTCGCGGATCTGGCGCCTTCCGTGCTCACCGCCATGGGCGATGCCTACCCTGAGCTGGCCCCCGAGCTGGGCCGCATCCACAAGGTGCTGGCCCGGGAGGAGGCCCAGTTCAGCCTCACCCTCAACGCCGGGCTGAAACAGCTGGAGGCCTGCGATGTGGCCTCGGGCGCCCTGGCCGGCAGCGAGATCTTCAAGCTCTACGACACCTTTGGCTTCCCGGTGGATCTGGTGCAGGACTGGTGCCGGGAACGGGGCGTCACGCCGGATCTGGAAGCCTTCCAGCGGGAACTGGGCGAGCAGAAGGCCAAGAGCCGCGCCGCCATGAAGCAGCACGACATCACGCTGCAGGGCGATCTGTCCGTGCTGGCGGAACTGCCTGCCACGGACTTCCTGGGCTACGACACGCTGGACGCCCACGTGAAGGTGCTGGCCCTCTTCGATCCCCAGAAGAAGCGGATGAAGGAACTGACTGGGCCGGGCTTCGCCCTGCTGGACCGCACGCCCTTCTACGCCCAGAGCGGCGGCCAGGTGGGAGACACCGGAACCCTGCTCTTCGACAGCCTCTCCTGCCTGGTCACGGACTGCACGTTGCCGGCGCCGAAGCGCTACCTCCACGCGGTGGAGGTGGGCGGGCCCCGGCCCCTGCGGGAGGGCGATGCCGTAGTGGCCCAGGTGGACGGCGAGCGCCGCGCCCGCATCCGTGCCCACCACACGGCCACCCACCTCCTCCACGCCGCCCTGCGGGAAGTGCTCGGCACCCACGTGAAGCAGGCGGGCAGCGTGGTGGATCCCGAGCGATTGCGCTTCGACTTCACCCACTTCGCGCCCCTGGAGCCGGAGCAGGTGAAGGAGATCGAACGGCTGGTCAACGAACAGACCCTGCGCACGGCCCCCACCAAGGTGGAGCACATGGGCATCGAGGATGCCCTGGCTGCGGGCGCCATGGCCCTCTTCGGCGAGAAGTACGGCGAGGAGGTGCGGGTCGTTTCCGTGCCGGGCTTCAGCCGCGAGCTCTGCGGGGGCACCCACGTGGCCAACACGGGCGAGATCGGCTGCGTGAAGATCGTCAGCGAGGGCGCCGTGGCCGCCGGGGTGCGCCGTCTGGAAGCGGTGGCCGGCATGGCCGCGGTGGAGCGGCTCCAGGACGTGGAGGCCCTGGTGGGCACCCTGGCCCGCCAGGCCAATGCCCCCCGGGAGAACCTGTCCGCGGTGCTCACCGCGCGGGATGCCCGCATCGCCCACCTGGAGAAGGAGCTGAAGGAAGCCAAGCTCAAGGCCGCCACCGGCGGCGGCAGCGCCGAGCAGGTTTCCGAAGTGGCCGGACTCACCCTGGTCACCGCCGCCATCGAGGGGCTGGACGCCCAGGCGCTGCGCGAAATGATGGACCAGGTGCGCACCCGCCACCGCAACGCCGTCATCGCCCTGGCCTCCACCGTGGAGGCCGGCAAGGTGGCCCTGCTGGTCAGTGTTTCCACCGACCTCCAGGACCGGGCGGATGCCGGCGCCCTGCTGAAGGCCATGGCCCCGGCCATCGAAGGCCGCGGCGGCGGCAAGAAGGACCTCGCCCAGGGCGGCGGCACCCGCCCCGATGGCATCCCTGAAGCCTTCCAGGCCCTCCGGGCCACCCTGTCATGCTGATGCCCTGATCGCCGCCCCTGCGGCCCCCCCCCCCCCATCCGCAAACTCCTGCTCCGGGAACTCCTGGTCCTCATCGGCCCTCTGGTGCTGGTGTTCCTGGGCGTCACCTGGGCGGGGACGGCGCGGATCCTCGACAATCAGCTGGAGGCCCGGTCCCGGGAAAGCCTGGAGACCATGGTTCGGGAAGTGCGCACCCAGCTGGCGGAAGCCGAACAGGCCGCCCGCACCGTTGAGGCCTGGTGGCAGCGCGGCCGCCTTTCGCTGGCGCAGCCTGGCGAAGCGGTCCATCTGGTGCGCCCGTTCATGGAAGGCTCCCCCAACCTGGCCGAGATCCTGCTGGTGACCCCGGACGGCATGGGCCTGTCCGTGCGCCGGATCAGCGATGGGCGGGTCCGCTCCAGCCGATTCGTGGCGGAGGGTTCGGGAACCCGCTACACCCCCCTGCCGGACCCGGAAGCGCCGAACCCGAACCAAGCTTCCTTCCGGATCGACTACCGGATGGACCAGCGCCCCTGGTTCCAGCAGGCCGCCCGGAGCGAACTGCCCGGGTGGGCCCCCACCTACGCCTTCGGATCCGCCCCCGAGCATGGGATCTCCCACGCCACGCCCCTCCGCGACATGGACGGGACCCTGCGAGGTGTGGTGTGCGTGGACCTCCTCCTCGCGCCCCTGTCCCGCCGCCTGGAGCGGGTCCGCCCCACCCCGGGCGCCCTCTTCCTGGTCAGCGATGCCCAGCGCCGGGTTCTGTTGTTCCCCCAGGATCTGCCTCAGCCCGGCATGGAACAGCCCACCGAGTTCCTGGGGCCCGTGGGCCGCGAGAACCAGCCCCTTTTCGCCCGGTTGCTGGATCAGTGGAAACAGAACGGCTGGCCCTCTGGACGGATGGCCCTGGACCTGGGGGACCGCAGCTACTGGGGGCGGGTGATCCCCCTGGAGGGGGTGCGGGGCCTCGAATGGACCGTGGCCATCGCCGTGCCCCAAGCGGACCACCTGGGCGCCAGCCAGCGGTCCTTCCTGATCATGGGACTCGTGGGCCTTCTGGCCCTCGGGCTGGCCCTGTGGCGGGGCGTGGTTCTGGCCCGGCGCCTCAGCGCGCCGTTGGAGGCGCTTTCCGGCATGGCCAGTTCCCTGGGCCAGGGAGCCCCCTGCCAACCCCCGACCACCCGGGTGCTCGAACTGCACACCCTGGGCGAAGCCCTCTGCCGGGCCTCGGACGCCCTGCGGGAGGAGACGGAGCTGCGGGCGGAGCTCCAGCACGCCCAGCGCCTGGAAACCGTGGGCACCCTGGCCGGAGGCATCGCCCATGACGTGAACAACCAGCTGGCCGCCATCCTGGGGCAGTTGAACCTGGGCCGCGAAACCCTGCCGGAGGACCACCCGGCCCAACGCCGCCTGCTCAAGGCCGAAGAGGCCGCCGATCGATGCGCCCAGATGGTGAAATCGCTGATGGGCTTCAGCCACCGCAGTCAGCCGGAACTGGCCCCCCTGGACCTGAATGACGTGGTCCGCCACACCGCCAGCCTGCTGGAGCGGGTGCTCGGGGGGCGCATCCGGCTGGACCTGGAGTTGGACCCCCAGCTCCCGGCCATCCTCGGCGAGCGGGTGAGCCTCGAACAGGTCCTCATGAACCTCGCCGTGAACGCCCGGGACGCCATGCCCGATGGAGGCCGCCTCACCCTGCGAACCGCCTGCGCGCCCCACGGCCATCTTCAGTTGACCGTGCGGGACACCGGCACCGGCATCCCCCCGGAGATCCTGCCCCGGATCTTCGATCCCTTCTTCACCACCAAGGAGGTGGGCCGCGGCACGGGCCTGGGCCTGGCCATGGTCTTCGGCATCGTGAAGGCCCACAACGGCACCCTCGAAGTGGACAGCGCCCCCGGAGAGGGGACCCTCTTCCGCCTGCAGTTCCCCACCCTCGAAACCCGCCCTGCCGAAGCCGATGCTCCCCAAGCGCCAGCCTCCCTCCCATCCCGGAGCCTGGCGGGGCGCCGCATCCTGGTGGTGGACGACGAAGCCCATCTACGGGACCTGCTGGCCGAAGCCTTCACCCAGCACCGGGTCCAGGTGGACACGGCACCCGATGGGGCCCAAGGTTGGGCCCTCTGGCAGGGCTGCCCCTACGATCTGGTGGTGAGCGACCAGCGGATGCCCGAGTTGACGGGCCTGGAACTCCTCGCCCGCATTCGGGCCACCGGCTCCAAGGTGCCTGTCATCCTGGCCAGCGGCTATGGCCTGGAAGGCGCGGAGGAAGACCTGCGGAAGGATCCCCGGGTCCGCGTGCTGCCCAAACCCTTCACCCTCCAGCGCCTGTTCCAGCTGGTGGGCGACCTGCTGGGCGCCCCTACGTCCTGAAGGTGAAGTACACCGCGCCCACCAGGCAGAGCCCCGCCCACAGATGGTTCAGGTGCAGGCGCTCCTTCATCACGAAGACCACGAAGCCGCCGAACACCACCAGCGTCACCACCTCCTGGATCACCTTGAGCTGGGGCAGCGTGTAGTGCCCGTAGCCCATGCGGTTGGCGGGCACCATCAGGCAGTATTCGAAGAACGCGATGCCCCAGCTGACCAGGATGGCGATCCAGAGCGGGCTGTCCCGGTGGGTGCGGAGGTGCCCGTACCAGGCCCAGGTCATAAACACGTTGCTGAGAACCAGCAGCAGGATCGGGGACCAGGCGCGGAAGGTGGACATGGGGCTACCGGGCGTACTCCACCGCCCGGGTCTCGCGCATGACAGTGACCTTGATCTGACCCGGGTACTGCATTTCCGATTCGATCCGCTTGGTCACGTCCTTGGCCAGCCAATAGGCCTGGTCATCGTTCACCTGGCCTGCGTCCACCATGATGCGGATCTCGCGGCCCGCCTGCAGGGCGAAGCTCTTCTGGACCCCCTTGTAGCTGCCGGCGATCTCCTCCAGCTGCTCCAGGCGCTTGACGTAGGTCTCCAGCATCTCCCGGCGGGCCCCCGGGCGGGCGGCGCTCAAGGCATCAGCCGCCGTCACCAGCATGGCCTCCACCGTGCGGGGCTCGAAATCCCCGTGGTGGCAGCTCATGGCGTGGATGACCTCATCCTTCTCTCCGAAGCGCTTGAGAAGCTCCATGCCGATCTCGATGTGGGTGCCTTCCACCTCGCGGTCGATGGCCTTGCCGATGTCGTGGAAAAGCCCCGCACGACGGGCCAGACGGGCGTCTGCCCCCAATTCCGTGGCCATGTACTCGGCGATGTGGGCCACTTCCTTGGTGTGCTCCAGCACGTTCTGGCCGTAGCTGGTGCGGTAGTTCAGCCGTCCGATGAGCTTGTGGAGCTTGGGGTGGACATCCGGGAACCCCATGCCGATGGCCGCCTGCTCGCCCAGCTCCTTGAGGTGCTGGTCCATCTCCACCTTGACCTTCTCCACCACCTCCTCGATGCGGGCAGGGTGGATGCGTCCGTCCGCCAGGAGCTTGAGGATGGACTGGCGGGCCACCTCGCGCCGGATGGGATCGAAGCTGCTCACCACGATGCTCTCGGGCGTATCGTCCACGATGAGGTCGCAGCCCGTGGCCTTTTCCAAGGCCCGGATGTTGCGCCCCTCGCGACCGATGATGCGGCCCTTCAGGTCATCGGACGGAAGCTGGACACTGGACACCGTCGTCTCCGCCACGGCGTCGGAGGCCACCCGCTGGATGGCCGCGCTGATGGTCCAGCGGGCCTTCTTCTGGGCCTCCTCCTGGGCTTCCTCCTCGATGCGCCGCACCAGCTTGGCGGCATCCATCTTGGCGGTGTACTCCAGCTGACCGATGAGTTCCGCCCGGGCGTCCTCCCGGGTGAGGCCGGAGAGTTCCTCGAGCTTGCGGGCCTGGGCCTCCACCAGGGACTTGGCCTCGCTTCGCTGGGTCTCCAGTTTCTCCTGGTCCTCCCGAACCTTCTCGGTCTTGAGGTCCAGTTCCTTGGTCTTCTGATCCACCTGGGCCAGTTTCTTGTCCAGGCCATCTTCCTTCTGCTGGAGGCGCTGGCTCTGCTTGTCCAGCTGGGCCAGCCGCTCATTGGCCAGCTTCTCCGCCTCGGTGCGGGCCTGGAGGGCCTGCTCCTTGACCTTGAGCTCGGCCTCCTTGGCAAGGGCCTCGGCCTCCTTCTGGCCCCGGTCCCGGATGCGGACGGCCTCCTTCTCGGCCTCCGCGATCAGGCGCTCCCGCTGGTCCTTGAGCTCCGCCTCCGCCTTGGCCTGGGCCTTGGAAACCTCCACCATGGCCTGCTGGGCCTTCCGCATCTGCAGGATGCCGAAGACCACCGCCAGCACGGCGAATCCGAAGAGAATGAAGTTCCATGCATTCATACACGTCCCCTTGATGGAAGAGGCCGCGCAGCGTCATGCCAGGTGAAGAGGTCCCCGCTCGGTCGTGGATGGTCGCCGAGTTCCCACTCGACTAGGGGGCAAGGCCAGTTCCCGCGAGGGGAGCCCATACGAAGGCGCGCCGCAACGCGGTGCGCACAGGCATGGGGTCAGGCCTTCCATTGGTTCGTACGGAACAAGCGCATGGCCGTCTCACGGGCCTCGCAGGGAGAACTTCGTGCATCCCCCGTGCTTCAGCGCTCCCCTCGGAAGAGGGGCGCATCAGCGGCGGGGTCGTCCGGAACGTCATCGAGCAGTTTCGAAAGGGTTTGTTCCAGGTCCTGGGTGTGCTGTGCGGCTTCCTGCTCCAGGCGCGCCACCCGGTGCGCGAGGTTCAGGGCCCCCAGCAGAACCCAGGTGGTTGTATCCAGGGCCGCCGGAGGGCTTCCCCATCTTAGCCGATAGGCCTCCTCCATGTCCCGGAAGCTGGCTTCGAGCAGCGCCACCGCACGGGCCAGCACGTCGTCCGGCTCCTGGGTCTGGATCCGGAGGCAGTGCCCCAGCACCGCCACGTGGCGTTCGCTGGGGCCCTGACCCAAGGGAGCCGGAGATCTGCCGTTCACCCCAGGGCCTCCACCTGCGCCAGGATCCGGGCCACTTCCTCGCGCACGGTCTCCCGTTCCTTCTGGAGGTTGGCCTTCTCGGACTGGAGGTCCTCCATCCTGCGCCGGAGGGTCTGCAACTCCTCCTGCAGGGGCACCGCAGCCGCCTGGGCCTGGGCCAATTCCTCCCGGAGCTGGTTCCGCTGGGCCACCAGGGTCTGGATCTTCGCTTCAAGCTGCTTGAGCAGTTCCATCGTGGGCCTCGTTTCCCAAAGTCTACGCCCGCCGTTCGGCCCCGTGGGCCCGGGCGGCTTCCAGGGCGGCGGCCACCCAGGCATCCACGTCTTCGCCCGTGAGGGTGCGGTCCAGGGCCTGGAAACGCATGCGCATCAGCCAGGCCTGGCGACCGGTGGGCAGGCTCTTGTGCCGGAACACATCCACGCAGCGCAGGTCCTGGAAGGCCGAACCTGCACAGGCCCGGAGCGATGCAGCCATGGCGTCGGCCAGCTCGCGGTAGCCCTGGGCCAGGTCCACCAGCAGGGAAAGGTCCCGCTCCACCCGTGGGAAGCGACTGAAGGGCCGGAAGGGAGGGATGATGCGTTCGGAATGGGCCGGCAAGGCGGCAAGGGGCAGCTCCACCATCCAGCCCAGGGGACCGTCCTCGGCCACCGGAACCGGCTGGGCCACCGCGCCCAAGTCCTCCAGCACCCCCAGCAGGAAGGCGCGGCCTTCCTCGGGCGCCAGGGACCGCACCGGGGACAGCGGATCCTCGCCCCCGGCCTGGCCCGCCCAGAGCAGGCCCACGGTCCAGGACTCCTCGGGCCCCGCAGGGGTGGCCCGGTGGGTGGGAGCGATTTCAAAGAGCCGCACCTCCCGGGCACCCTGGGCCAGGTTGGCGAGGGCCGTTGCCCGCAGGCTGCGCAGCAGGGTACCCCGCATCAGGGAGTACTCCTGCCCCAGCGGATTGGCGAGGATGCGGCCCGCCGCCTCATCCCCCAGAGGGGGTTCCTCAGGATCCACGAACCCATAGGTGACCGTCTGGAAGAATCCAAGCTGCGCCAAACGCGCGGCCACCCGGCGACGCTGGAGGTAGCCGGATTCCAGGGGCTGGGGCGGGCCTTCCAGGGGCGGCAGGGCCGATCCGAGGCGATCGAAGCCCCGGAGACGGAGCACCTCCTCGGCCAGGTCCTCGGGGATCGCCAGGTCATGGCGCCAGGTGGGCGGCTGCACCTGCAGACCTTCCCCGCTCCGGGCGACCTGGCAGCCCAGGCGCGTCAGCCAAAGCTCGGCCTCTTCCAGCGGAATGGCCTCGCCGGCGATCCGGTTCAGCAGGCCCGGGGCCAACTCCACCGCGGGGCGCACCCCGGGCAGAGCGCCGGCGGTCCAGGCCCCCACCAGCCGGGCTCCGGCCCAGGCCATCAAGCGCGCGGCCAAAAGGTCCCGGGCCACGGGAGCCATGGCAGGATCCGCACCCCGGCCGAACCGGTGGCTGGCGTCGGTGTGCAGGCCGTGGCGGTGGGCCATGCGCCGCACCACCCGGGGATCGAAGTAGGCGCTCTCCAGCAGTACCCGCCGGGTGGAGGCGGTGACTTTGGTGGCATCGCCACCCATGACCCCGGCCAGGGCCACGGGACCAGCCTCGTCGGCGATCACCAGGTCCTCGGCCGTGAGCTTGCGCTCGACGCCATCCAGGCCCACCAGCCGTTCGCCTTCGCGGCCCCAGCGCACGATGAGCGCACCTTTGAGCGTGTCGGCATCGAAGGCGTGGGTCGGGTGGCCGTAGCGATGCAGCAGTTCGTTGGAAGCATCCACCGCCGCCAGTTGCTTGGCGTTGGCCCCCATGGCCCCCAGGAGCCCCACCGCCTCCTCCGGCGTGGCCTGGACCGAACCCAGTTCCAGGATGGCCGTCGCATAGATCGGGCACGCATCCGCTTCGAGGCGGATCGGGAAGAGGGCCTCGCCTTCCGCCAGAGCCGTGTGGGACAGCGGGGCCAGGGCGGCGCCCAGCCGTGCGGACAGGTCCCGGGCCAGACCCCGGTGAGACTGGGCATCGCCGCGGTTGGCGGTGACATCCACATCGAGAATCGGATCGGTCTCGCGAGCCTCGACGCCGTCCACGGGAAAGCCCAGGGAGGGCAGCAGCTCGCAGACTTCGACAAGGGGGATCTCTGCCAGAGCGGGCAGCTCCAGGCGCAGGGCACGCAGGTGATAGCGCATCAGTCCAGCCCTCCCATGGCCGCGAGGAAGCGTTGGTCGTTCTCGAAGAAGAGCCGCAGATCCGGCGTCTGGCTCAGCATCATGGCCATGCGCTCCACGCCCATGCCGAAGGCGAAGCCGCTCCATTCAGCGGGATCGATGCCTGCGAAGGCCAACACGTTCGGGTGCACGAGGCCTGCGCCCAGGATCTCCACCCAGCCGGAGCCCTTGCACACGCGACAGCCCGCACCACCGCAAAGGGGGCAGCGCACATCCATCTCGCAGCCGGGCTCCACGAAGGGGAAGTAGCTGGGACGGAACCGCACCTCCGCGCCGGGGCCGAAAAGCGCCTTCATGGCGTAGGCGAGGGTTCCCTTCAGATGATGCAGGCCGATGTCGTGCCCCACGAGCATGCCTTCCACCTGATGAAACATGGGGCTGTGGGTGGGATCGATCTCATCCTTCCGGTACACGCGGCCCGGCGCCAGGAAGCGGATGCCGCCGCGAGCCGTGATCTCCGGGGCCAGCCGTTTCAAGGCGCGCACCTGCACGGGACTGGTGTGGGTGCGCAGCAGCAGGCCCGGATGGGCGTTCAGATAGAACGTGTCGGCGCTGCCCCGGGCGGGATGGTCCTCGGGAATGTTCAAGCCGTCGAAGTTGTGGGCCTCCGTTTCCACCTCGGGCCCTTCTTCCACGTGGTAACCGAGGGGACGGAACACATCCACCAGGCGATCCATCACCCGGGTCAGCGGATGCAGCGCGCCTCGGGCCGGCAGGGGCCGCGGCAGCTCCGCATCCCAGTGCGCGGCGAGGCCCGCCACCTGCTTGCGGGCGGCCTCGAGCTCCGCCTGGCGGGACTTCAGGCCTTCTTCCCAAGCCTGTTTGAGGCCGTTGATGACCGCGCCCAGATCCCGCTTCTGCTCCTTGGGAGCGGTCTTCAACAGATCCATGAGCCGCGCGGCATGGCTACCTTCGCGACCGGTATAGGCGCCTTTCAAGCGATTGAGGGCGTCCAGCTCATCGCAGGCGGCCAGTGCCACCGGGAAGGCGGCGTGGGCTTCCTGGATCTCCAGAGGGAGCAGGTTCAGGTCCATGGGGTCCTCTTAAAACACGGAAAGGCCGCGCTCGGCGGCCTTTCCGGGACAGTCGCGTGTGGTGCTTCGCTCAGCCCTTGGCCACCGCCACGAGCTTGGTAAACGCCTCCGGATTGCGGACGGCAAGGTCGGCCAGCATCTTGCGGTCCAGGGTCACCTGGGCCTTCTTGAGGCCGCCCATGAAGCGGGAGTAGCTGGTGCCGCGCATTTCGCAGGCTGCGCTGATGCGCACGATCCAGAGACGACGGAAGTCCCGCTTCCGCACCTTGCGGTCGCGGTAGGCGTACAGCAGGGCCTTCTCGATAGCTTCCTTGGCGGACCGGTAGAGCCGACTCTTGGCGCCATAGAATCCCTTGGCGAACTTGAGCATCCGCTTGCGGCGCTGGACCCGCTTAAATCCACGTTTGACACGTGTCATGGAAGTTCCTTTCCTCGGGGCCGCTCAGAATGAGCGTTCAGGAGCCCCATCGGGGGACCGCGACGGCGGCCCGGGTTGAAGTGAAAACCCCTCTACGCCTGGGCTCAGGCGTAGGGCAGCATGTCGCGGACGCGTCCGAGATCGGACTTGTCCACCATCCCGCCCAGGTCCAGCTGGCGCTTGCGCTTGCTGGCCTTCTTGGTGAGGATGTGACGCTGATGGGCGCAGCCGCGCTTGAAGGCGCCACTGCCGGTCTTCTTGAAGCGCTTGGCAGCGCCCTTGTGGGTCTTGAGCTTGGGCATGGTGAACCTCTAGCTTGGGGATGCTTCGTTGGCCGGAGCGGCCGGTTCCTTGGGAGCCTCGGACTTGGGAGCCTTCGGCTTCTTGCTCACATCCACGGGCCTGGGAGTCAGCACCGCGTGCATGTCGCGCCCTTCGATGCCCGCAGGCTTTTCGACCAGGCACTTGTCCGACACGCGGGCGATCACGGACTCGATGATGCGGAAACCGATGTCGCGGTGGACCACTTCGCGCCCACGGAACATCACCACCACCTTGACCTTGTCGCCCTCCTCCAGGAAACGGAGGATGTGGCGCACCTTGAACTCGAAATCATGATCATCGGTGCGGGGGCGGAACTTCACCTCCTTGACCACCGTGTTCTTCTGCTTCGCTCGGGCGGCATGTTCGCGCTTGGCCTCGAGGAACTTGTACTTGCCGTAGTCCATGATCCGACAGACAGGAGGATTGGCGGTCGGCGATACCTCCACCAGATCCAGCCCTCTTCCTTCGGCGACGCGGATGGCTTCCGCAGGGGACATGATCCCCAACTGGGCGCCAGCGTCATCGATCACCCGAATTTCGGGGACCCGGATAGCGTCATTGATGCGTGTCTCGTTGGTTCGAATACGCCCCTCCCGTGAAGCGCAAGAAATTCAATCCTACCACTACCCCGAAGTTCCACCAAGCACGGATCACCGTGCCCGGGTGCGGACCTCCAGGGCCAACTGATCAAGGAAGCCTCCCAGGTCCTGCGCCCCCAGGTCGCCCCGACTGCGGTGCCGCACGGAAACCTGCCCGCTGGCGGCTTCCCGGTCCCCCACCACCAGCATGTAGGGCACCTTCTGAAGCTGGGCATCGCGGATCTTCGCATTCACCTTCTCATTGCGCAGATCAACCTCCGCGCGGAATCCTTCCGCCTTCAAGCGAGCACCCAGCTCCTGCGCAAAGGCATGGGTGCGATCGGTCACGGGCAGCACGGCCACCTGGATCGGGGCCAGCCACGCCGGGAAGGCTCCCGCACAGTGCTCGATGAGGATGCCCATGAAGCGCTCGAGGCTACCGAGGATCGCACGGTGCAGCATGACCGGCTGCCCCTCAGTGTTGTCGGGCCGGACATAGGTGAGGCCAAAGCGGGCCGGCATGGAGTAGTCGACCTGAAGGGTGCCCAACTGCCAGGGACGGCGCAGGGCGTCCAGCACCTGGAACTCGATCTTGGGACCATAGAAGGCGCCCTCGCCGGGGTTGATGTGGAAGTCCATGCCAGCTTCGCGCAAGGCGCCGGCGAGGGCCTCTTCCGCCTCATCCCACATTTCGTCAGACCCCAGCCTCTTCTCGGGGCGGGTGGACAAGGCCACGCGCATTTCCTCGAATCCGAAGGTGTCGTAGACCCTCTTGATGAACACCAGGAAGGACGCCATCTCAGCCTTCATCTGGTCCGGCGTGCAGTAGATGTGGGCATCGTCCTGGCAGAAGGTGCGGACCCGGGTCAACCCATGCGTCACACCAGACCGCTCGTAGCGATGCAGGCGGCCGAAATCTGCCAGCCGCAAGGGCAGGTCCCGGTAACTGTGGTGGCCTGCACCGTAAATCAGGCAATGACTGGGGCAGTTCATGGGCTTCAGGGCGTACTCCCGCTCCTCGGCCTCCGTGAAGAACATGCTTTCCCGGAAATTGTCATAGTGGCCGCTGGTCTTCCACATGGCCACGTCCAGCACCTGAGGGGTGATGACCTCCTGGTAGCCTTCCGACTGATAGTGCTCCCGCATGAAATCGACCAGCAGGTTGTAGACCAGGGCCCCCTTGGGGTGGAAGAAGGGACTGGCAGGCGCTTCCGGGTGGAAGCTGAACAAGCTCAGCTCCTTCCCAAGCTTGCGATGGTCCCGGGCCTTGGCCTCCTCGAGCCGCTTCAGATGCTCGTCCAATTCCTTCTGGGTGTGGAAGGCCGTGCCGTAGATGCGGCACATGGACGCATTTTTCTCATCCCCTTTCCAGTAGGCAGCAGCGGTATTGAGCAGCTTGAAGGCCTTGAGCTTGCCGGTGCTGGGCACATGGGGTCCCCGGCAGAGGTCGTAGAAGTTCCCCTGGGCGTACCCCGTGATGACCTGGTCCTCGGGAATATCCGACACCAGCTCCACCTTGAGGTGTTCCCCCATCGCCTCGAACCGGGCCACCGCATCATTGCGGAGCAGTTCCTCGCGGACCACGGGAAGATCCTCTCCACTGATCCGCCGCATTTCGGCCTCGATGGCCTCCAGGTCTTCGGGCGTGAAGAATTTTTCGACCAGGAAATCGTAGTAGAACCCGTCCTCGATCACGGGGCCGATACCCACCCTGGCCGCCGGGAACAGGTTCTTCACAGCCTGCGCCAGCAGATGGGCCGTGGAATGGCGGACCACCTCCAGACCTTCGGAATCCTTGCTGGTGATCAGGGCCACCCGGGCTCCATCCTGAAGTGGACGACGAAGATCCACAATCTGCCCATCCGCCCGCACCGCCAGCGAGGCCTCCAGAAGGCGAGGACCGATGGTGGCCGCCAGATCCTCACCGGTGGCGCCGTCGCGCAGTTCGCGGACAGAGTCGTCGGGAAGTCTTACCTGGATGGCCATGGGTACCTCGCGAAAAAAACCCAGTCTAGCGCCCGAAGGGCGGTTCAGAACCATGAATACAGATCCGCCCCCGCAGGGGTGCGGGGGCGGAAGTGAATTTAACGTCGCGGCGACCTACTTTCCCACGAATGTGCTTCGCAGTATCATCGGCCCTCTGGAGCTTAACGGCCGTGTTCGGGATGGGAACGGGTGTGACCTCCAGGGTATAGCCACGACGAAGGCTAAGAAGGGTTTGTCAAGGTGAGGGATGCATTTGTGGTGCACCCTTTTTTACTGATGTGATTGATTGATGAAAGATCAAGTCAATGGACCGATTAGTATCGCTCGGCTGAACGCGTTACCGCGCTTGCACCTGCGACCTATCAACGTGGTCGTCTACCACGGGTCTCATGGGGAGATCTCATCTTGGGGCGTGCTTCGCGCTTAGATGCTTTCAGCGCTTATCACTTCCCGACTTAGCTACCCAGCATTGCACTTGGAAGCACAACTGGAACACCAGAGGTCGGTCCATCCTGGTCCTCTCGTACTAGGGACAGCCCCCCGCAAATCTCCTACGCCCACACTAGATAGGGACCGAACTGTCTCGCGACGTTCTGAACCCAACTCACGTACCGCTATTGATCGGCGAACAGCCGAACCCTTGGGACCTGCTCCAGCCCCAGGATGCGATGAGTCGACATCGAGGTGCCAAACCTTGCCGTCGATATGAACTCTTGGGCAAGATCAGCCTGTTATCCCCGGCGTACCTTTTATCCGTTGAGCGATGGCCCTTCCATACGGAACCACCGGATCACTATGACCTGCTTTCGCATCTGCTCGACGTGTGTGTCTCGCAGTTAAGCTCCCTTATACCATTGCGCTCTGCGGCTGATTTCCAAACAGCCTGAGGGAACCTTCGCACGCCTCCGTTACATTTTAGGAGGCGACCGCCCCAGTCAAACTACCCATCTGACACTGTCTCCCACCCGGATCACGGGTGCGGGTTAGAGATCAGCATTGCGCAGGGTGGTATCTCAACGATGGCTCCACCGACCCTAACGAGCCAGCTTCATAGCCTCCCACCTATCCTGCACAGCACAATACCAACCTCAATGTCAGACTGTAGTAAAGGTGCACGGGGTCTTTCCGTCTAAGTGCGGGTAACCGGCATCTTCACCGGTGCTACAAGTTCGCTGAGCGCCTGCTGGAGACAGTTCCCAGATCGTTACGCCATTCGTGCAGGTCGGAACTTACCCGACAAGGAATTTCGCTACCTTAGGACCGTTATAGTTACGGCCGCCGTTCACCGGGGCTTAAATTCGCAGCTTCGCTTGCGCTGACCGCTCCTCTTGACCTTCCGGCACCGGGCAGGCGTCAGCCCCTATACCTCCTCTTTGGAGTTTGCAGAGACCTGTGTTTTTGTTAAACAGTCGCCTGGGACATTTCTGTGCCACCCCCTCGGGCTATGAACCCTACCGGGGTACCCCTTCTCCCGAAGTTACGGGGTTAATTTGCCGAGTTCCTTCAGCAGGCATCACTCAAACACCTTAGGATTCTCTCCTCGACTACCTGTGTCGGTTTGCGGTACGGTCACAATTGGATCTCCTTAGCAGCTTTTCTCGGCAGTGTAGGATCAGGACTTTTCGTCAGAAACCTTGGGCTCATGCCGGCCGGACTTACCTAACCGACACCCTTGATTCCTTTCACAGAACATTCCATAGCCCTGTGTCCCTACCTTCCTGCGTCCCTGCATCGTACAAACGACCCAATCATGGTGCTGGAATATTAACCAGCTTTCCATCGCCTACGCCTCTCGGCCTCAGCTTAGGGACCGACTAACCCAACGCGGATTGACCTTGCGTTGGAAACCTTAGTCTTACGGTGGACGGGGTTCTCGCCCGTCTTTACGCTACTTATGCCGACAGAGTCTCTTCCCATGTCTCCAGCTGTCCTTACGGTCAACCTTCACAGACGTAGGGAATGCTCCCCTACCATGTATACATCCGCAGCTTCGGTACCATGCTTGAGCCCCGTTGAATTGTCGGCACGGACCCGCTTGACCAGTGAGCTATTACGCTTTCTTTAAAGGATAGCTGCTTCTAAGCTAACCTCCTGGCTGTCTAAGCACATCCACATCCTTTTCCACTTAGCATGGATTTTGGGACCTTAGCTGGCGGTCTGGGTTCTTTCCCTCTCGACTACGGATCTTATCACCCGCAGTCTGACTGCCGGACTTCACGGCATGCCATTCGAAGATTGGTTGGATTCAGTAAGCTGGTAAGCCCCCTAGTCCATTCAGTTCTCTACCTGCATGACGAAACATCCGACGCTAGCCCTAAAGCTATTTCGGGGAGAACGAGCTATCACGGAATTTGATTGGCCTTTCACCCCTATCCTCAGGTCATCCAAGCGGTTTTCAACCCACACTGGTTCGGACCTCCATTCGGTGTCACCCGAACTTCATCCTGCCCAAGGATAGATCATCCCGTTTCGCGTCTATTCCCAGCGACTATCGCCCTATTCAGACTCGGTTTCCCTACGGCTTCGCCTCGTCGGCTTCACCTCGCCACTGAAAATAACTAGCCGGCTCATTATGCAAAAGGCACGCGGTTCCTCTGGTAAACCATAGAGGTTCCACTGCTTGTAGATTGACGGTTTCAGGTTCTATTTCACTCCCCTCATCGGGGTTCTTTTCGCCTTTCCCTCACGGTACTGGTTCACTATCGGTCTGATGGACCTATTTAGCCTTACCGCATGGTCGCGGCAAATTCCAGCAAGGTTTCTCGTGCCCCGCTGTACTTGGGATATCCACTCGGAGATCGATGTGCTTTCGCATACGGGGCTATCACCCGCTTTGGCTGGCCTTTCCAGACCCTTCCGCTAACACTCGACTTTGTAACTCCGTGCCGAACTTGCAGGTCCGACCTGTGGCTCCCACGACCCCCCGCATGCAACGCCTGCAAGCTTACACATACGAGGTTTGGGCTCCTCCGGGTTCGCTCGCCGCTACTTCCGGAATCACTGTTGTTTTCTTTTCCTGTGGGTACTGAGATGGTTCACTTCCCCACGTTCGCCTCTCTCGACCTATGTATTCAGTTGAGAGATCGTCAGGCTTTCACCAGACGG
>MWBB01000030.1 GCA_002068835.1 Acidobacteria bacterium ADurb.Bin340
AGAAGGTGGAAGACGATCCCTCGAATCCCGATCTGATCCACACGGCCCGGGGCATCGGGTACCTCTGTTCCTGAGTTTCCCGGGCGCGGGATGAATCGGCGGCCAAGGGCTCCAATGAATGGAGCCTAAATCGTTGTGTGTCCTTGATCGGCGATGACGGGAATGGAAAAAACCGGCAATGCTTACAAAAATTTAATCAATTTTTTTCTTGACCCGGGGGGGGCGAGGTAGGACATTGGTCCCTGGCTCACCCATGAGTCGCTTCTGTCCTGATTGGGGGCTTCCTTGATCAGGAAAGCGGGTTCTACGTGGGGCACCACCCGGGGGTGCCCAACCTAGGCTCATCTTGAATCTCCCTGCGGGGCCCATGACGGGCTGCGCGTCCAACCCCAACATTGTTCGAAAAATAAATAATTTTTCGAACGTTCGCTTCAAAGGAGCCAACATGCGCTCGCTCATCACCCTGGCCCTCGTGGCCGCCGCTTTCCCCGTTTTCGCCGACGGCAACTCCGACACCGCCTCCGCCAAGGCCAAGGTCCACATCGTGGCTCCCGTGAAGGTCATGGCCACGGGCGAGATCAACTTTGGCCAGATCGTTGTGGACGATGTCACCCAGGATGCTTCGGTGAAGATGGTCACCAACTCCGCCCCTGGGATGTACACCACGGCCAGCCTCACCGACTGGAACAAGTGCGCCCCCTACGCCAAGAACAACGTGGCTGTCACCGCCGCCGAGTTCCACTTCACCCAGGACATCCAGACCAGTGTGGGCGCCCAGGTGAAGATCGCCATCGATCCTGAAGTGACCCTGGCCGGTGGCCACGGCCCCGCCGTGAAGCTGATCACCAACAACGACCTGCCCGCGGATGCCTGCATGCTGGCCACCATCGATGGCCAGACGGCGATCGCGGGCTATGTGGGCTTCAAGCACTTCGGCGTGGGCGGCACCCTGAACATCCCCGCCGGCGCCCTGGGCAAGAAGGAAGGCACCCTGAACGTGAAGGTCGAGTACATGTAGGACCGGGCTGAGCCCGAATCCTTCGACGGCCCAGGGCCACGCATTGCGCCGGGTCCTGGGCCGTTGCCCTTCCAGCCCTTCCAGGAATCCATCCTATGAAACCCATTCTGATTTCTGCTCTGGCCGTGGGTTCAGTGCTCATGGCCGATGGCAACAGCGATGCCGCCCAGGCCCGCGCCAAGGTCCAGATCGTGGCTCCCGTCAAGGTCAAGCGCCTGTCCCACATTGATTTCGGCTCCATCGTGGTGGACGACTACAATCGGCCCGCCAAGGTGCACATGCGCTTCAAGGGAGGGCTTTCGAACTGGACGCCGACGCCGGCGACCGAACTGAGCTTCGAATCCTGCGCCCGCTACCGTTCCAGCGCGCCCCACACGCCCGGAGCCTTCCAGGTGGAGCGGGATGCCCTCGTCGCCCCCTCCTTCTTCGGCTACATGGCCGGCGTCAAGCTCACCTGCGACCAGTCCGTGGTTCTCGCGGGCGGCCATGGTGCTCCGGTGCTGATGGTGGTGGATACGGACCTGCCTGCCGAGGATTTCGTGCCCGCATCGCCCGTGGGCGGCGTGCTCTACAGCCGCTTCCAGGTGGCAGGATCCATCTTCATCCCGGCCCGCAGCCTGGGATACAAAGAGGGTCAGTTCAACGTCTCCGTTGCGTACATGTAGCGTTCCCGGCCGATCCCAGGAGCGTACGCTCCTAGGGGTCAGCCTGATCCTGCCCGGGGGAGGCGCATCAGCGCGGCCCCCGGTCTGTTCTATGACACTTGCCCGCACGTCACGAGGTTTTCCATGCGAACCGCTCCCCTCCTCTGCCTGCTCTTCACGGCCCTGTCCGGGATGGCCCAGGAAGCTCCCAAACCTCCGGTCCCGGCCCCTGCGGCCGCGCCCGCCGAGGCCCCCGGTGGCATCTCGGTGATTCCCAACCGGGTGGTTCTGGAAGGGCGCACCCGAGCGGCCGAGGTGCTGTTGAAGAACAGCGGGACGGTGCGGGCCTCCTTCCGGGTGAGCATGGTGGAGAAGGACATGACTGAGGATGGCCGTCTGGTGGATCGCGTCCGCAAGGAGGGCGAGATCACGGCGGCGGATCTGGTCCGCTTCAGCCCCCGTCAGGTCGATCTGGAGCCGGGCGAGAGTCAGATCGTTCGGCTCCAGGTGCGCAAGCCCGAGCACCTTCCGGATGGGGAGTACCGCTCCCATCTGCTGCTCCAGGGCATCCCCCCGGCACGGCAGGCGGAGCCCATCCAGGGGGATGAAGCCGATCGCACCCTGTCCTTCGGCATCACCCAGGTGCTGGGCATTTCCATTCCCATCATTGTCCGGCAAGGAACCCTGGAGGCCGAGGTGTCCCTGGCCCACGGCGAGCCGGTGTTCTACCAGCCGACCTACAAGGACAGCGCCCCGGTCATCAGCCTATGGCTGGAGCGGAAGGGGAACCGCAGCGTCATGGGCGACATGAAGGTCACCCTCGAAGCGGGCGGCGGCAAGCCCAAGGGCACCGTGCTCTGGGAACTCAAATCCGTGGGCATCTACACCAATCTGGGGCGGCGCAAGGTCTTCCTCGGCGTGCCCGCCGCGGTGGGGGGAAAGCTCCAGGGCGCCCGGGCCAAGGTGGTGTTCACGCCTACGGACATGAAGCTTGACCCTGTGTCCACCGAGGTCGACCTGAACCTCTGAGGTGGTGGTGAATCGAATGCCTCTCGACCGGGGAACCTCCCTGATGCTGGTCCTCGCGGCCGGGGCGGGGGCCTTTGCCCAGGCCCCGGCGCTGAATCCCCTGAACGAGGACGAGGCCGCCATTACCCAGGTGTATCTCCGTGCCACACCGCTGGGGGACGGCCTGAACGTGTTCCCCTGGAAGCGGACGGGACTCGTGCCGCTCGGGGAAATCTGTCGGCTGGTCCAATTCCCCATCGAGGTGGATCCCCACGCTGGGCAGGCCAAGGGTTTCTTCATCCAGCCGAACCGTACGTTCAATCTGGACTTGGCCACCCGCACGGTGGTTTCCGGTGGGCGCACCTCGACCTTCACGCCGGAGCAGGTCCGGCTTCATGGGGGGGAGTTGTATGTCGAGGCCGCGCTCCTGGAAGCGTGGTTCCCCCTGGTGGCGAAGCTGGAATTCCGGGACTCCTCGCTCTACCTCTCATCCCGGGAGCCCCTGCCCATCGAGCAGGCCTGGGATCGTGCCCGGGCCAACGCCCGCCTCCTCAGCGGCGGCGGCGGTTCTCCGGATGCTGCCGGCCCCCTGATGGCGTACCCCTACCAGGCCATCTCCCTGCCCATGGTGGATCTCAGCGGAACCTTCCGGCACGCCAGCAAGGGCCAGAACAGTGATCCGCAGCTCTCCCTGGGCCTCGGGGGCGACCTCCTGTGGATGAGCGCGAACGTCTTCGTGACGAGGGATTCCCAAGGATCCTTCCGATCGAGCCGGGCGACCCTCTACCGCGATGATCCCGATGGTCGGCTGCTGGGACCGCTCCACGCCCGCCACATCAGCCTGGGCGACCTCCGTCATGCGGCCTCCCTGGAGCTGGCCGGCGGACTGCCCCAGGGCCGGGGCATCGGAATCGACAACCTGCCCCTGGATTTCAGGACCCGCTTCGCCACCCGGGTTTTCCGTGGGCCGCTGCCCATGGGCTGGTCCGTGGAGCTGTTCCGGAACAATGGACTGGTGGGGTTCCAGCAGGCGCGGCCGGATGCCACCTACGAGTTCCCTCCTGTGGATCTCACTTTCGGGATCAACACCTTCAAGCTGGTCTTCCACGGTCCCCACGGGGAGCGCCGGGAGGAGCAGATCCGCCTGGACATCGGCCAGGATCTGCCGGAACCCGGAAAGTTCTACTACCGGATGGCTGCGATCAAGCCGCAGTTGATGCTGGACCTGGACCCGGGTGCCGTCCGGGTGACCGACCGCCCGGCCTACCTCGCCGAGGTCGAAGCGGGCCTCAGCACGCGCTTTGCGGCCCATGCGGGGCTGATGCGCATGGAGTTCTCCAATGGCCCTCGCAGCTACGGTATCGCGGGCCTGCGCACCGTGCTGCCCTGGGCTTCGGTGGACATCACCGGGGCCGCCTCCGTGTTCGATCCGCTGGACGGATCGGCCTCCGAGAAAGGCAAGGCCGGCCAGATCACCTTCCGCACGGGGCTGGGCTATTCCACCCTTCAGGCCCGCCATGCGGAATACCGGGGGGGCTACCTGCCGGTGCAGGACGTGACCACGGGCTTCCAGGGCACCTTGCTGAGGGATGATTCCTTGACGCTGGGGGGCTCCACGTTCCTGTGGGGGCGGGCGTTCAATGGCGCCTACACCTTCATGCGGCAGGGCTATGACACGGGGCGCCGGGAGAGCCAGCGGCTTTCCCTCGGGACCACGTTCGGACGGGTGAACCTCAGCCAGTCCATTGGAAGCACCGTGGATTCCACCAGCCCCCGGACGGTCCGGTCCATGGATGCGCAACTGCTGGCTTCATCCTTCTTCGGATCCTACGGGCTCCAGACGGAAATCAATGGACGCAAGCTTCAGCAGGATTCGTTCCGGCTGGAAAACTACGCCATCAACCTTTCCCGGACCTTCGATTCCGGGATGGCGCTGCAGGCCGTGCTCCGGGGGAGTTTCCGGGACAGTTCCGGCGGTCCCTCCCTGACGGCCAGCCTCGTCCAGCAGAAGGGACGATGGGGCTGGGGCCTGGACGGCGCCTACAGCAAGAGCGGCGGCGTGTCTGTGGGGGTGCGCCTCCAGGTGTCGCTGGGGCGGGATTCCCGCAGCCGGAAGTGGTTCACGGATGCCCAGCCCCTCTCCAACATGGGAGCCGTTTCCGCCCAGGCTTTCTTCGACGCCAACGGCAACGGGCGGCGGGATCCCGGGGAAGCCTCCCTGGACGAGCCGCGGTTCAAGGTCGGGGATTCCAACCGCGTGGAGATCCGCGCCGACGCCAAGACGGCCCTCTACACCGGGATCGGCGCTGGGCGGGATGTCCCCATTTCGCTGGATGTCTCCAGCCTCGAGGATGTGTCCCACCAGCCCCTCCACCCGACCTACACCATCCGTCCGCGGGGCGGGGTGGTGACACCGGTGGATTATCCCGTGGTGGTTCTCGGGGAAGTGCTGGGCACCTGCCGCGTGCGGCGCGGGGCCCGGACCGAGGAATTCGCGGGGCTGCTGGTGGAACTGCTGGATGCCTCTGGGCGCGTGGTCCAGAGCCAGCGGAGCGCCTTCGATGGCTTCTTCGAATTCCGCAATCTGCCGTTGGGATCCTACCGGCTGCGGATTCCCCCTGCGGAAATTCAGCGGCTTCGCCTCAAGGAGGCCCCGTCGCGCAACATCGAGCTCCTGCTCAAGCGACCCTTCGCCGAAGGGCAGGATCTGGTGGTCGAATCCCTGGAACCCCCTGCGGAGAAGGCGGTGGAGCCGCCCAAACCCACCGGCAAGGACCCGGAGATCCATGTCATCCCTCCCAAGGATGGGCTGCCCTCCACCGATCTCGCCCGCACGCCCATGCTGTCTTCGCCGCGGCGGGGACCGGTCCAGGCCTCCCTGCGCGAAGCCCGGCCGGTTGCCCAACCCGCGGCCACCTGGAAGCGAACGACTCCGCATCACCGATTCCAGCGGGTTGCCGTGGCTCCAATCCGCCCCCGTCCCACCCAGATCGCAGCTGCGCGGCTGGTGTCACGCGCCCTGTCCGCCCTCGCCCTGGAGCGTCGAATGTCCTGGTTCAGCAAGGCCTTTTCATCCCGGAAGCCCCCGCAACGCGCCCGCTTCGAAGAGGTGCCCCCGCGGCCCGCGGCCCCTTCCGGATGGACGATCCTGCTGCTGCCCGCCCGCAACCGGAGCACGGTGGACGTGCTTCGCAGGAACATGGGCCATCTGGCCAAGGATCTCATCGTCCACCAGCCCGGAGGCGGCGCGCCCATGCAGGTGCTGCTGGGGCACTACAGCGACCAGGCCTCCGCCCAGCAATGCCTTCGGGGCCTTCCGGCCCGGGTTCTTACCCTGGGGATCACGCCCACCGTGGTTCCGTTTCCTGAACAAGGAGCGATGTCATGAACGCTCTCCGTGCGCTCCTGGGCCTGGCGGCCCTGTCCCTTGCATCCATCGTCCAGGCGCAAGCTCCCGCGCCCCTTCGGATCGAGGTCATCCAGAACCTGGATTTCGGGAATCTCCTGGTCGAGGACCTGGGAGGGAGCGTGGCCCTCACGGAACAGAACGAGTTCCGGTCCTACAGTCCGTCCATCCGGCCCAGCATGCGCACTTCCACCTCCGAAGCGCGGCTCCGCCTGGTGGGCCCCCCCAAGGCCGAATTCGTGGTGGTGCTGGATCCTGAACAGCCCATCCTCGACAACGGGCGCGGCGGACGCATCCAGGTAGCGACCTTCATCTACGCTGCCAACGCCCTGCGGGGCACGCTGAACGACCAGGGGGAGGCGGAACTCCGCCTGGGCGCGCGGATCGATCTGCCGGCCTCGGTTGCGCCGGGGCTCTACGTCCATCCCCAGGTCCGGGTGCGGCTGTCGATCCTGGGGCTGAGCCCGGCGACCTTGACGGAGAGCTTCGGGATCCGCTGCCAGGTGCGGCCGCTCCTCCACCTGGAGAACCGCACGCCCCTGGATTTCGGGGTGCTGGTCCCAGGGAACAGCGAAGGGATCTACCGGGTGGCCCCGGACGGAGCGACTTCCAGTCGTGGTGGGGTGCTCCAGTATCGAGGACGACCTGTTCCTGCCGAATTTGCCGTGACCGGCACCGCAGGCACCGACTACTGCCTGGAATTGCCTCGCGTCGTTTGGCTTAAAGGGCCGGGTCGGGACATCGAGGTTCACAGTTTCGAGGCCAGCATTCCCTTGCCGGGGGTGGTGCCCCGCGGAGGGTTCACCTTCCGGGTCGGGGCGAGCGTCACGGTTCCTCCCCAGCAGGAACCCGGGCTCTACCAGGGGCTCTTCCGGGTGACCATCCACTACCCCTGAGTTCGCGCAGGATCAGATGAAGCGAATCCGGACATCCTTCAGGTGCCTTTCGCTCAGGGTGCGCTGAAGGCGGCGCACCAGGTTGCGGCGGATATCCAGTTCCTGGGGCAGGCTGGGATCCTGAAGCGCTTCGTTGATCTTGGTTCCCGCCACGATGTGGATGAGGTCGCTGTCCAGCAGCAGGCCGGCCAACCGCGTCGCCGCGTTGGGGCGGAGCTGGTCGGGGTTGTTCTCGCGCTCCAGCATCCTCGCGGTGACGGCCAGGGTGATGGCCCCTTCGGTCACCAGGTCGAACCCGGCCAGGGAGGCTTCCGGGGGAACCTCGGGATCCAGGTTGTCCAGGCTGGAATCCAGGTTCAGGTCCAGGCCCAGTTCCCGCGCCAGGATGGTTGCGGTGGTGCCGCCGCAAACCACCTTGCGGCCCGCAAAGCCGCGGGCCAGTTCTGCCAGTTCGGGGTCCCGAACCTTCTGGGCGGGCGCCCCGGTGAACAGCATGAGTTCCCGCGGATTGCGCAGGTAGAACACGCTGGCGGTGATGTCGTCCTTGGCGGCATGGCCATCGAACTGCAAAGCCCTTTGGGTAAGGCTGCGGGCCATCTGCCGGGCGGAGATGTTCGGGCGGTTCCGCAGCAGGTCCTCCAGGAAGGCGCCGGCTCCATCCATGCCCCAGCCGAAAGGCATGGTCCGGGCTCCCACGCCCGCCTGGCTGACCCCATCGGAACACACCACCAGACGGTCGCCGGGCTCGGCGGTGAAGCGGGCTTCCCGCAGGATGGCCTCCCGCTGGCCTTCGGGCAGCGGGACCCGGTATTCCGAGCGGCTGATGGCGGTTTGGGCCCCTTGCCGCAGGAGCAGGGAAGGGGGGTTGTCGTATTCCACGACCCGAACCTCCCCCCGGGGCTCCAGGTCGATGATCGTGAACGTGGAGTAGGCGATGCGCCGCTCGCTGCAGATGGGCAGGGAGGCCAGGATGGTGGCGGCCGCCTGGGCCAGGTTCGCTTCAGCGGCCGCGTAGCGGAGCGCCATGGTGGCCGTGAGGTTGGCCAGGACCGAAGCCTTGATGCCGCTGCCGAGGCCATCGGCCAGCACGCAGATGATCCGCCCGCTGCCATCGGCCTTGTGCGACACGAACACATCCCCGCAGGCTGCCTGGCCCTGCTTCCGTTCCTGGGCGTGGCCCACTTCGATGAAGATGCCGGGACTACAGGCCACGGGGGGGCTCATCGGAAGGTGCGGGTCCGCCGAAGGGCGAGGGGCTCATGCGGAAGGACTGGGCGATGGACGTGAGGATCATCTCCGTTTCCGCAGCGTTCTCGCCCAGCAGGAAGGCGATCTGCTGGACGGTGCTGACATTCCGGCGGATGACCTCCTGGGCCTGGTGGATGACGCGTTCCCGCTGGACCGAAGGTTCGGTGATGTCCTGGATGACGGCACCCACGATGCGCCCAGGCTCCACCGGGAAAACGGTGATCCGTATCAGACGGTCTTCGAGGTTCATGTCCTTGCGGATCACCTCATCCGCAGAGGCCAGGGTCCGCGTGAAGCTGGGCAGCAGTTCCGGGCAGACCTTGCGGAGGTCCGCCCCCTCCATGCCCGGCCGGGCATCGAAGATTTCCGGCGTCAGGCCGCCCAGGGTCTCCGCGAAACGCCGGTTGCACTCGATGATGCGCAGATGCTCGTCGGTGATGACCACGCCCGCCGGCATCGCCCGGATCAGGGCGTTGGCCTTGTTCATGGCCAGCTTGCGCATGTAGGAGACGCACATGCTGGCTTCGGCCCGGCCATCCAGCAGGGCCGCCGCCAGGTTCCGGCAGGAGTCGTAGCCGCAGCCCCCGCAGTTCAGTTCGTCCTCGGGGGTCAGCTTGCCGACCCGTTGAAGGGCGCGGGTCAGTTCCGCAGGGGTGTAGACCGGTTCCGAGACCGGGTCGGCCGTGTAGGTGGCAGCCAGGTCGGGGCGGGCGAGGCAGGGCTCTTCCGCGCTCGGGAGCGCGCGGTCCAGGACCTGGATGCACTTCAGCGCGGTGCCGCAGCCCTTGGAGGCCCTGGGACCATTGATGCAGCCGCCTTCGCAGGCCAGGAGCTCCAGGAAGAGATCGCGATCCAGGGTGGCTCCCTGGAGGCCATCAAGGGCTTCCCGGAGCACAGGGAGCCCGGAAAAGGACAGCAGCCGGGCCCGCTCGCCGGCGCCACGAGCCGCCATGCCTCGGATCATGCCTCCATCCACAGGGTAGAGGCCGCCATCGCCCGCCCGGCCAGGGCGGAACACATCCTCCGGGCCGCCGGGTTCCAGGGCGGGATCGATCCCGCGCTCGTCGAACCAGCGGCGGAGATCCTCAAACGTAAGGACGGCATCCACCAGTTCCGGGTGCTCATCCCCCTCGAGCTTCTTGGAAATGCAGGGCCCGATGAAGACCACCCCGGTTTCAGCGCCGAAGTGCTCCTTCAGCATCAGCGCATGGGTCTGCATGGGGGAGCGGAGCGGTGTCAGCGCCGCGACCTGTTCGGGAAGGTACTTCCTGACCAGTTCCACCACCGTGGGGCATGCGGTGGAAATGTGGAGCTGTGCGGCACCGTCCACGATCAGGCTGGTGCAGGCTTCGGAGACGGCTTCGGCCCCCAGGGCGGTTTCAGACACGGCTGCGAATCCGAGGGTCCGCAGGGCCCGGATGAGGGCGGAAGGAGCGATGCCCTGGAATTCCGCGGCGTAGGCCGGAGCGAGGCTGGCCACCACACGCGGGCGCCGCCTCAGAATCTGCTTGGCGCGGGTGAGGTCATCCCTCACCTTCTTGGCGCCCGAGGGGCAAACGTTCACGCACGTGCCGCAGTAGATGCAGCGGTCGGCGATCACGGTGGCCGTGTCCTGGACCACCTGGATCGCCTTGACGGGGCAATGCCGCACGCATTTGTAGCAGTCCTGGCACCGCCCCTGTTCGGTGTAGATGGGCTTCTGGAGGTTCATGCCAACCGCTCCGCGCCGTTCACGAACCCGCCACCTTGAGCCGCGTCTCCAGCATCTCGGTCACGGATTCCGGGTTGATGCCGCACAGACACTCCCCGTCAAAGCACAGGTTCGGTCCCTGTCGGCACTGATTCTGGCAAAGGGTCGCTGTGACCCGGACCTCATCCTGCAAGCCCTGTTCGCGAAGGAACTCCTGGACGGCCGGAACGGTCCGGGCATTGCCCCGGGCATAGCAGGCGCTGCCCACGCAGATGACGAGCTCGTGCTTGTCGTTGTCGGGACCAGGCAGGGCAGGCAACGGGTTCCTCCACCAGCGGTAGCCGAGAGCGCCTAACGTACCGTTGAGGGCGTTGGGAAGGACGCTTTCAACCTGTCGAAGATGGCCTTGGAGCCGGCGGCTCTCAGGCAGGTGCGAGGGCGGCGCTGTTCAGCCGCTGGATCGCGAGCTTGCGGCTCAGCACAGCGAGGCTCGCGTAAAGGGTGATGCTTTCCACCACGACATCATCGGGAACGGCGAGGGGAACGGGCGCGAAGTTCCAGATGGCGCGCACACCTCCCCTCACCAGTGCGGAGGCGGCTTCCTGGGCGCTTTCGGCAGGAACCGTGAGGATGGCGATGGCGATGTGCATGCGCTGGGCCAGATCCTCCAGCTTCTCCATGGGGAGGACGGCAATGCCGTGGAGCTTGTGGCCCACCTTTTTGGGATCCCGGTCGAAGGCCGCGACGATGCGCACTCCGGCCTTGGAAAACCCCTCGTAGCCCAGAAGGGCGGTGCCCAGACTGCCGGCCCCGACGAGAAAGACATCGGTGCAGTTGTTCCAGTTGAGGAAGGTTTCGATGGACTGGATCAGATCGTCCACCCGGTGGCCCACCTTCGGGCGCCCCTGGCTGCCGGTGTAGGCCAGATCCTTGCGGACCTGGGTGTGGTGCACGCCAAGCTGGTCCCCGATCTGGGAGGCCGACACCCTTTCCTGGCCTGCGTCGTGGAGGCGCACCAGATAGTGGTAGTAGCAGGGCAGGCGCCGGAGCGTAGGTTCGGGAACCGCCGCTGTGCTCACCGTGCCTCCCTGGGTGCGTGAAGACCGAGTTGTTCGGTCTCGATCAAAATATATCGATATGAGGCTCCCTTGGGGGAACAACCTTTCGGAAGCGTGCCCAGGGTCACAGGGCGTGGCCTGAAGAAGACCTCTCGGCGCCCGAAATCCTGCGAAATCCCGCATTCGGGTGTCAATCGTTCATCCTTTCGGTCCCGTGGCAGGTTTCGTTTGGGGCGAAAGATCACATCGAAATCATTGCTTGCATCGTGACTCAATATCTTTATGATTTCCCTTATCCAAGCCCCCTATTCAGGGCTGCATTTCAAAAGGAGGATACGTGTTCACGTTCGTCAAAGGTGCGGGCCGCACACAGAAGGCTCAGATCAAGATTGGAAACGTCGTGGTGCCCTCTTCGGTCATCACCCGGCTGCTGGGCCGCCTGAAGGGCCAGCCTGAGAAGACCCAGGAACGCCTTTTCATCGCCTCCCTGACGGGTTCCTACGATGCGCTGCTGGACGAGATCGATCGCGCTGGCATGACTCCCGCCCAGGCCATCGAGGCGCTCTCCGCCATCCGGGCCACGGGAGGCCGCGCAGCGGGAACCCGCAAGTTCAAGCGCGAAGCGGATGCGGTGGCCAAGGTGCTCTGCCGCAAATACGCCGGGAAGAAGCCGGGCGACATGGTGGATGCCTTCCTGAAGACCGTTTCGGAGCCCGGTTTCAAGGGCGAAGTGGTCGCCATCCTCGAAGAACTGGAGAACAAGAACAAGCGCAATGCCCAGGGCAAGATCCGCGTCCGTCCTGCCCGGGAGGACATGAAGGCCCGCGCCGTCAAGGCCCGCGCGGCCAAGGGCAAGAAGAAGTAGCGTTCGAACGCTGATGCGGTAAGCCCCCGCCCGGAATGGGCGGGGGCTTTGCTGTTGGTGGTTCCGGGCAGACTCGAACTGCCGACCTACCGCTTAGGAGGCGGTCGCTCTATCCACCTGAGCTACGGAACCGGCCACCTCGATCTTGGCATGGCGCGGGCTTTCAGGTCACCTCGAAGGCCACCTCGTCGAAGGCCGCGGCGGCCGCCTCCCAGCCGGGACCTCGGCTGCCGAAGCGCCCCTGCACGGGCAGTCCGAGGCGCTTGGCCCGACGGGCCACCACCAGGGGCAGCTTGCCTTCCAGGGTGGTGGCATCCAGGCGGCCTTCTCCGGTGACGACGGCGGAACAAGCGGAACAGCGCCCTTCGAAGTCCAGTTCATCCAGCAGCGCCTCGCCGCCGTCCACCAGGGTGGCGCCCAGGAAGAGGAGCCGGGCGCCCAGGCCTCCGGCTGCGCCGGTGCGGGGGCCGGTCGGCAGCCCCTGGTCCAGGAGTCGAGCCTGCAACTCCGGGATGTCTTCCGGTCGGGCCCCTTTCTGGGGGCCGAAACGTTCCGCGGCGTCGGCCAGGTCTGTGCGCACATCGCAGAAGGCGGTGGCGTGGGACAAGTCGAAGGGGGGCCAGCCCAGGCCACCGTCCACGGTTGCGCTGCCGCCCAGGCCGATCCAGAGGCGCGGAGCCTTGATCACCTGGGCCAACGCTTCGGCCAGCCCCAGGCTCCGGGCCGTCCGTGGATCCAGGCGGTCCAGACCGGCGAGGCCGACGATACGGGCACATTCCAGGGCCACGGTGCCGTCCGGCAGTTCCAGCACGGGCACGGCGCGGCGGCGGCCGAAGGGATCCGCGGCCTCCACCGACCGCCAGGCTCCGCCCAGGGCGTGGTGAAGGCATTCCAGGAAACCATCGCCGCCATCGGAAAGGGGCAGCAGCCGGTCTCCGGGCCGCGCCAGGAAGCGGGCTGCCTCCAGGGGGGTGCGTGTGCCCTTGAAGGCCGTGGGCGCGATCAGGCGCATCCTTGCCCTCCCAGGACCACCTTGCGCCGTGCGCCGGCGGGCGGGCGTTCCAGGGCGCGCAAGGCCCTGCGCCACGCCTTCAGGTCCAGCCCCATGCCGATGACCACGAGGGCCAGCGGCGGAGGCTCCGAATGGGGGGGGCTGGGCAGGGGCATCACTTCCAGGCGTCCGTCCGCCAGCTGCAGGGCCCAGCGATCGCCGCCCCCGGTGTGGGAAGGCCACCCTGCAAAGGCCATCACCCCCTTGGCCCGCAGCAGCTCTCCCCCGGCGGGTGGGCGCTGGAAGAGGGCCTCCAGGCCTTCGGGATCGATGGGATGGTCGAAGCGCACCGTTGCGCTGCGCGCCTCTGCGAAAGCCACCGGAGCTTCGCCGGTCGGGCCTGGGAGGTGGCCCAGCCAGGGATCGGGAGCCTGTTCGGGCGCAAGGCCCTGGCGGGTGCGCACGATGGGATGGTCCGGGAAGGCCCGGCGCACCTGGCTTTCCCAGGCCATGGCCAGGCTGGGGTCCACGTCGGCCTTGCTGATGTGCACGAGGCTGGCCAGGGCCACCTGGTGGCGCAGCAGGGGGCGGCGTTCCAGGTGTTCGAGGGGGGTGAGGGCGGACACCACGGTGAGGCAGCCCGTCAGTTGGAATCGGCCCGCCAGCCCGGGTTCATCGGCCAGGTCCACCAGATCGGTGGGATCCGCCAGCCCCGTGGTCTCGATCAGGATGCGATCGGGCCTCCCAGGGCCCTCCATGCCGCACCAGCAGGCCAGGGTGGCCACCACCTCGGACCTCAGGCTGCAGCAGACGCACCCGTTCACCAGGTTCTCGATGCCGGCCAGCTCGGGCCGATGGCTTTTCAGCAGGGCGTCATCCACGCTCACGGCGCCGAATTCGTTGATGAGCAGCGCCACCCGGTGTCCCGCATCGATCTCCCGATGGAGCAGGCGGTTCACCAGGGTGGTCTTGCCGGCGCCCAGCGGTCCGGTCACCAGAAGGGCTTCCACAGGGCGCGGCGCACGATCATCCATGGATCCATGGTGCGCCATACGGCTCCGGTGCCCTAGCCTAGAGGGATGCACCTCGCCGAACTCACCTACCTGGGCACCGTGGGGCTCGCCGGCGCGGTGGCGAGATCCATGGCCCGGGGCCTGCCGGATGCGGTTCGACTGCGCCTGGAGGCCCGTCCTGCCGAGGGGCTGATGCCTGGATGGATCTGGCTCCACGCGGTGAGCGTGGGGGAACTGCTGCTGGCCCAGGGGCTGATTGGGCTCCTGAGGGACGAGGGCCACGCGATCCATGTCACCACCGGAACCAGGGCCGGGATGTCGTTGCTGGCGACCCGTCTTCCCGGGTGGGATGGCGGCACCGGTCGGGTCACGGGCGGCGCCTTTCCCCTGGATGATCCCGAAGGCCTGGCGCCGTTCCTGGCGGCTCGACCCGGGGCCTTCATCGCCCTGGAAACGGAGTTGTGGCCCAACCTGCTCCGTGCCCTGGCGGAAGCCGCCGTTCCCGCCGCCGTGGTGAATGGCCGCCTGACGGCGCGCACCCTGGCCCGGGGTGGCCCCTGGATGCGGCAGGCGGCACGGCGTTTGAGCCTCGTGGCGGCCCGGGATGCCGCAAGCCTGGAGGCCTTCCACGTCCTGGGAGCCCCCCGGGTCGCCCTGGGTGGCAACCTCAAGGCGGATCTTCCGCCTCCCCTTCCGCTTCACGGGGGATGGAACCCCCTCCGGGCCGCCTGGGCGGATTTCCCGGTGGTGGTGGCCGGAAACACCGTGGAGGGCGAAGAGGATCTGGTGATCGCAGCCTGGCGCGAGGCCCGCGATGTTTTCCCGGAGCTGCGCTTGATGCTGGCGCCCCGGCAGCCTCGGCGATTCGGAGAGGTCGCGGCCCGCATGAAGGCGCTGGGGCTGGCCTTCCGACGGGCCTCGGAGCCCTGGCCGGGGGATCCGGCCTGCTGGGTGCCTTGCGAGGCCCTCCTGATGGATACCTTGGGCGAACTGGCGGCGGCCTATGCGGAAGGCACCGTGGCCCTGGTGGGAGGCGGTTGGACCTGGTCCGGCGGCCACAATCCCCTGGAACCGGCTCGCTTCGGGCTGCCCACCCTGATCGGTCCGGGCTACGACAATTTCCAGGATCTGGTCGCGCCCCTGCGGGAGGACAGGCGGGTTGTGGTGGTGAATCCGGAAGACCTCGGGTCATCGCTCCGTAAAGCCCTGGAAGGGGCGCCGCTGCGTTCGAAGGGGATGGCACCCCTGCCCGACGCTCTCCAGGGGACGCTTGCACGAACCCGTGCATTGCTCAAGATCGTCCTACCCCGTCCCCGATACGAAATGCATGTCTTCCCGGAGACAACCGGATGATGCAGGCCACGCCTCCCCATGTGCTGCTGATCGACGATGACCTGGCGGTGCTGGGCATGGTGAGTGACGCCCTCACCCACCACAACATGCGCGTCCATGCCTTCCACGACGGTTCTGATGCCTTGAAGTTCCTGGAGGATCCCGCCGCGCCGGCCTTCGACCTGGTGCTCTCGGACATCAACATGGACGGCATGGATGGTTTCGATGTCATCCATCGGGTGAAAGCCTTGAAGCCGAGCCTGCCTGTGGTGCTCATGACGGGGCAGGCGAGCCTGGACTACGCCATCCGGGCCATGCGCCTGGGGGCTGCCAACCTGTTCCAGAAGCCCCTCACCCTGCGGGAGCTGGTGAACAGCGTGTTCCACCTGGTGGGACTGCACCGGGAACTCCGTCTGGCGGAAGCGGGGCTGAAGGGGTTGGTGCGCGAGACGCGGCATTTCTGTTTCCGCAGCCGAGAGCTGGATATCCCAAGCACGGTGGCCCATCTCACGGATCGGCTGGTTCCCCTGGGATTCGCCACGCCCAACAACGTGGATGTGATCGCGGTGGCCTACCACGAAGCTCTGGTCAACGCCCTGGAGCACGGCAATCTGGAACTGGATTCGAGCCTGAAGGGCGATCTTTTCTCTCCCAAGGATGACTACGCCGTCCTCAGCCAGGCCCGGCTGGCGGACCCCCAGTACGGGAACCGCAGTGTCGAGGTGGAGCTTCTCGCCACGCCCGGGCGCTACGAGGTTTCCATCCGGGACGAGGGGCCGGGTTTTGATACCTCCCGGATCGGCCTGGTTCCGGACGAGACGCTCATTCGCCAATGCGGGCGCGGGCTCGCCATGATCCGCATGGTCATGGATGAGGTGGAACACAATTCCAAGGGCAACGAGATCCGGATGACCCTGCTGCGGAAGGTGTGAGGGGCCCGTCTGCAGCGAGGCCCCGCGATTGCGGGGCCTCGCTGCAGGATGGGATCGGTTTCAGAAAGCCTGTTCGATGAAGGCCTTGAGTGCGGGCTTGGGCAGGGCGCCCACCTTGGCATCCACTTTCTTCCCATCCTTGAAGAGCAGGAGGCTGGGGATGGACATGATGCCGTACTGGCCGGCCACCACAGGGTTCTCGTCCACGTTGACCTTCACGATCTTGACCTTGTCGCCCAGCTCGCCGGCCAATTCGTCCAGGATGGGGGCGACCATGCGGCAGGGGCCGCACCAGGGGGCCCAGAAATCCACGAGGGTCACACCGCTGGCGGTCACGGTGGGGAATTCGGCGTCAGTGATGTGCTTCACGAGGTCGGACATGGGGCTCCTTCCGGGGCTCAGGGCAGGGGAAACAGGCCGTCAGGGGTGCCCTGCTGTCCCCATTGGGCGATGGTGAACACGCTCATGTACCGTTCGTTCGTCTCCCTCAGGCGCTGGGCCATCACTTCGCAGAGGGCGAAGAGCACCTTCAGGGCGATCTGGTGGTTCGTTTCGATGAGGGCGCGGAGCTCCTTCAGCGGAATGAAGAACAGTTCGCTGGGGTCGTTGGCGATGGCATCCGCAGCGCGAGGGGCGAAGTCGATGAGGGCCATCTCCCCGAAGAAGGCGTGGGGCTCCAGCACCGCGAGAGCTTCCTCGCCGGTGGCGCTCTGCTTGGAGATGCGCACGGAACCCTTGACCACGATGTAGAGGCCATCCCCCGCATCCCCTTCCCGGAAAATGGCCTGCCCGGCCTCGAAGGCACGCACCTGTCCGATGATGAGGATCAGGGCGCGCTCCGTTTCGTCCAGGTTCCGGAACAGCGGGCTGTCGGTGAGGAAGGCGGTGTTGATCAAAGGGCGTCCAGGGGAACGGTGGCGGTGATTTCGAGTCCGAAACCGTGCAGGCCAATGTACTTCTTTTCCTGGCGGCTGAGTAGGCGCATGCGCCGGATGCCCAGGTGGCCCAGCAGTTGGGCGCCCAGTCCCACTTCGCGGTCCGAGGGGCTCTGTTGAACCTGCGCGATGGCATCCCGCCGCAGGTAGACCAGCACGCCCCGGCCTTCCCGGGCCAGGGCATCCATGGCGGCGTGGAAGGGGGCGGCCGTGTCGGTCGCGAAACCCAGCAGGTCATCCGGCAGCCGCTCCACGTGCACCCGGACCAGGGGCGGCTCGGGGCCCTCCAGGTCGCCGAAGACGAAGGCCAGATGCACGGCGCCATCCAGGGCGCTTTCGAAGCGGTGGAGGGTGACGGGCCCCCAGTTGGTGTTCACCTGGGTGACGGGTAGGGGATTCAGCAGAGGATCCCGGCGCAGGCGGTAGGCCACGAGATCCGCCACCGTGACCATCTTCAGTCCGTGGCGCTGGCAGAAGGGAACCAGATCCGGCACACGGGCCATGGTGCCGTCATCCTTCATGATTTCGCAGATGACGCCGGAGGGGTGCAGACCCGCCAGGCGGGCGAGATCCACGGAGGCCTCCGTCTGGCCGGTACGGGTGAGCACGCCACCTTTTCGGGCCCGCAAGGGGAACATGTGGCCGGGCTTCACGAAGTCGCTTGGCTTGGCGTTGGGGTTGACGAGGGTCTGGACCGTCCGGGCCCGATCCTGGGCGCTGATGCCTGTGGTGGTGCCTTCCCGGGCCTCCACGGACACGCAGAACGCCGTTTCGAAGGGGCTGGTGTTCTTCCCGACCATGAGGGGGATGTCCAGGCGGTCCAGGGTTTCGCTTTCCATGGCCACGCAGATGAGGCCCCGGCCGTGGGTGGCCATGAAGGCGATGGCCTCCGGCGTGGTGGCCTCGGCGGCCAGGGTGAGGTCGCCTTCGTTCTCCCGGTCCTCGTCATCCACCACCACCACCATGCGGCCGGCGCGGATGTCCTCGATGGCTTCTTCGATGGCGGCAAAGGGTCGGTTCATGGCAGGGCTGTCCTGGGGGCCCCGGAAAGGGGCCGCTTCCAGCATCCCCCACCGGGCCGCGGGGTGGAAGGGGGCCCTCCATCGAGCGCAGTTGGTGCTAGGATCAGGGCGAAGTCCAAAAAGACGCGTACGTTTCAGAAGGGATCTCGAATGTCGCAGGGTCTCATCCAAGGTTCCATGCGCGAGGCGCCGCTTCCGGACATCATCCAGTTGGTGAGTCAGGGCGGGAAGAATGGGTGCTTCCATGTCACGGAGGACCCCAAGCGGGCCAAAATCTACCTGAAGGATGGCAAGCTCGTGCATGCCGTCACCAATGACGCCCAGGGACTGGATGCGGTCTATGAAGTGGCGCTCTGGCTGGATGGTTCCTACCAGTTCGAGGAAGGCTCCTTCGAGGTGCCTGCGACCATCACCAAGAGCAATGCCTCGGTGCTGATGGAGATGCACCGCCGCATGGATGAGTGGCGGG
>MWBB01000031.1 GCA_002068835.1 Acidobacteria bacterium ADurb.Bin340
GGGCCAGCCACTGGACTGCCTCCAGGGGGTACTTCCCGGCGGCGCTCTCGGCGCTGAGCATCACGGCATCGGTGCCGTCCCAGATGGCGTTGGCGATGTCGCTGGCCTCGGCCCGGGTGGGCTGGGCGTTCTCGATCATGCTCTCCAGCATCTGGGTGGCGGTGATGACCGGCTTCAGGGCCATGCGGGCCTGGCGGATGATGCGCTTCTGGATGGAGGGCACCTTCTCCACGCCCAGCTCCACGCCCAGATCGCCCCGGGCCACCATCACGCCCCAGCTCACGTCGAGGATTTCATCCAGGTGGTCCAGCGCCTTGGGATGCTCGATCTTGGCGATGACCGGCTGGGTGCCGCCGTAGGCGCGGATGGTGGCCTGGAGGGCCTGCACATCCGAAGCCCGGCGCACGAAGCTCTGGGCGAAAAGGTCCACCTCCTGCTCCACGCCCCAGCGGATGTCCTCCAGATCCTTGGGCGTGAGGGGATCGAAGGCCACATCCAGTCCCAGGGGCGCCACGCCCTTGCGGGGCTTCAGCAGACCGCCCCGCAGCACCTTGACCCGCAGCAGCTCGCCGCGCGCCTCCACCACCTCCAGCTGCAGGTTGCCGTCATCCACCAGCCAGGTCTGGCCTGGGCGCGCACCCTTGAAGAGTTCCGGGTGGGGCAGCGGCACCGCCCAGGCATGGCCCTGGGGTGCGTTCTGACCTTCAGGGAACAGCGCGCCCAGAGCCCCCGGCACCAGTTCGATGGGCGTCTCGAAGCGGCCCACCCGCCATTTGGGGCCCTGGAGGTCCAGGAACACCGGGATGCGGCGCCCGAGGGCTTCCGAAGTCTCCCGGATCAGCCGCAGCACCGGGGTTCGCTCCTCGGGCGTGGAGTGGCTGGCATTGATGCGAAGAGCGTCCGCATGCATCAGAACTTCGCGCAGCGGCCCACCTTCCAGGAGCGCGGGACCTACCGTGATCACCAGCTTGGTCTTGCGCATGATTTCCTCCATCCGCTCCACAGGTATTCCACAGGGTTTTCCGCAGGAAGGGAAGCGGACCCGCGAAAAATCTGGGTTTCCGGAGCGTTCCAGGAGTGCTACCTTGATCGGCCACCCTAAGGAGCGTGACCCCCGATGCGCAGGCAGCTGCAGGATCTCGTCGTGGAAATGGTTCAGAAGGGGATCCCGCTGGAACTGGCCCGACGAGAATTCGAGCGGGCCTACCTGGAGGCGGTGGTCGCCCAGCACAACGGAAACCAGAGCGCCGCAGCCCGGAGCCTGGGCATCCACCGGAACACGCTTTCCAAGAAGCTGGAGCCCTGCCTCGCGCCGCTGCGCTATCCTGGAGCCAGCTGCTAGGGGGGCAGGACATCCGGAATTGCCGGATGCGCCGATGGCTTCCCAGCCAAGCGAAAAAGGGAGGCCCCATGACCAAGATCGGCATCAACGGCTTTGGACGCATCGGACGGATGGTGTTCCGCGCCGCCGTGAAGCACTTCCCCGACCTCCAGGTGGTGGGGATCAACGATCTCCTAGAACCGGACTACCTGGCCTACATGCTGCGCTACGATTCGGTCCACGGCCGTTTCGAAGGCGATATTCGCGTGGAGGGCAATAGCCTCATCGTGAACGGGAACCGCATCCGCCTGACCGCCGAGAAGGATCCCTCCACCCTGAAGTGGGACGAGGTGGGCGCCGAGATCGTGGTGGAATCCACGGGCATCTTCCTCGAAAAGACCGGTCCCAAGGGCGCCGATCAGCACCTGAAGGCGGGCGCCAGGAAGGTCATCATGAGCGCGCCCTCCAAGGACGACACGCCCATGTTCGTCTACGGCGTGAACCACACGAAGTACGCGGGCGAAGCGATCATCAGCAACGCCAGCTGCACCACCAACTGCCTCGCTCCCGTGGCCAAAGTTCTCCATGACACCTTCGGCATCAAGCGCGGCCTCATGACCACCGTGCATGCCGCCACGGCCACCCAGAAGACAGTGGATGGCCCCTCCAACAAGGACTGGCGCGGTGGCCGGGGCATCCTGGAGAACATCATTCCCAGCAGCACCGGCGCCGCGAAGGCCGTGGGCAAGGTGATCCCCGAGCTGAACAAGAAACTCACGGGCATGTCCTTCCGGGTGCCCACCAGCGATGTGAGCGTGGTGGATCTGACGGTGGAGCTGAACCAGGAGACCACCTACGAAGCCATCTGCGCCGCCATGAAGGCCGCCAGCGAAGGCCCCATGAAGGGCATCCTGGGCTACACCACGGACAAGGTGGTGAGCACCGATTTCCGGGGCGAGCCCTGCACCTCCGTCTTTGACGCCGATGCCGGCATCATGCTGGATCCCACCTTCGTGAAGGTGGTGAGCTGGTACGACAACGAGTGGGGCTACTCCTGCAAGGTGCTGGAGATGGCCAAGGTCATGGCCGGCAAGTAGCCGTTCCGGAATCCTGCAACGGGCCGGCCCTCAGGCCGGCCCGTTGGCTTCAGAGCCCCAGCGCCTCGGCCAGGGCGGCGGCGGAATCCACGCAGAGATCCGGACGGGGATCTGCCAGGCTCCCTGGGGAAATGCCGTAGGCCACGCCCAGGCTCCAGAGCCCCGCGGCGCGAGCGGTGCGGGTGTCCGTGTCGGAATCGCCAACCATCACGGCGGATTCCGGCCGGAGTCCCAAAGCCCCGAGGATCGCGCGGGCCCCTTCGGGATCGGGCTTGCGGGTGGGCAGGCTGTCGCCGCCCACCACCACTTCGAAAAAGCCGCGCAGGCCAAGGCCCGCCAGGATGCCTTCCGTGTGCTCAATGGGCTTGTTGGTGAGCACCGCCTGCCGCAGGCCCCTGGCGCGGGCCGCTGCTAGGACTTCAGGAATGCCTGGATAGGGCCGCGTGGCCACCACGAGGTTCGCCCGGTAGTGGTCCAGGAAGGCCCCGTACGCCTCATCCTCGTCGCCCCGCCCCGCCAGACAGCCCCGCACCAGATCCCGGGCCCCGTGGCCCACGAATCCCATCACGGTTTCCAGTGGGAGTGGATCCAGCCCCTGGCCTGCCAGGGCCGCATTGAGGGAGGACGTGATGTCCGCCCGGGAATCCACCAGGGTGCCGTCCAGATCCCAGAGCAGGGCGCGGACCTGAGCTACGGGAAGAGCGTGATCGCTTTGAATCATGGAGTCTCCAGCCAGGCAGGCAGCAGCCCCAGGTGCTCCAGCACCGGAAACCGCGGCAGTTCGCCCTCCACCCGTTCGTGGATCCAGGTTTCGGGGTAGGGCACCTGCAGGGCATGGCCTCCCAGGGCCAGCACCGGCAGGATGTCGGACTTCACGCTGTTGCCCACCATCAGGAATTCGGCGGGCGGAACGCCCCTTCGGTCCAGCACGTCCCGGTAGGTGGTTTCGTCCTTCTCGCTCACCACCACCACCTCCTCGAAGTGGTCCCCCAGGCCCGAGCGGGCCAGCTTGGATTCCTGGTCCAGCAGATCGCCCTTGGTGAGAAGCCACAACCGGCAGCGGCCGGAAAGTGCCCGGAGGCAGTCCGACGCATGGGGTAGCAGCTCCACCGGCCGGGCCAGCATGTCCTGCCCCAGTTCCAGGATGCGCTGGATCTCGGGTCCCGTGATGCGGCCTTCCGTGAGTTCCAGGGCCGTTTCGATCATGGAGAGCATGAAGGCCTTGATGCCGTAGCCGTAGCGGCGGAGGTTGCGCATCTCCGTCTCGAAGAGGCGGGCATCGATCCAGGCCTCGTCGTGGTAGGGCCGCAGCAGCTCCCGGAAGGCGGCTTCGGTGCTGCGGAAATGGATCTCGTTGTGCCAGAGCGTGTCGTCGGCGTCGAAGGCGATGACGCGGATCATGAGGCCTCCCCTTCCAGCCTACCGCCTGTGACGGATGCCCCGGCCCCGCGGGCTAGGATGGGGCGGGAGGTTCGCTTGAAGGTCGCTCTCAACGGACTGGGACGCATCGGTCGGCTGGCGCTGCGTCGGCTTGTCCTGTGCCCCGAGGTGGAGGTGGTGGCCGTCAACGACCAGGCGGACGCCCGCAGCCTCGCCTACCTGGTGAAGCACGACACCGTGCATGGCCTCGCGCCCTTCGCCATCGGGGTCGAAGGCGAGGCCCTCCGGGCCGCGGGCCGCCTCATCCCCGTGCTGCGGGAGGCGGATCCCGCCGCCCTGCCCTTCGGGGCCCTGGGCGCGACCCTGGTGCTGGAATGCACGGGCCGCTTCGTGCACCGGGAGCAGGCCCAGGCGCACCTTCAGGGCACCGTTCAGCGCGTGCTGGTGGGTGCGCCCATGGCGGATGCGGACCGGACCCTGGTCCTGGGCGTGAACGACCGTGACCTCAGGCCCACGGACCGCATCCTCAGCGTCGGCAGCGGCACCCTGGGCTGCCTCGCCCCCGTGGCCAAGGTGCTGGACGACGCCTTCGGCCTGCGGCAGGCCCTGATCACGGTGGTGCACAGCTACACGGCGGACCAGCGCATCCTCGACCTTCCCCATGCGGACCTGCGCCGCGCCCGGGCCGCGGGCCAGAGCATGATCCCCACCGCTTCGAGCGCCCCCGGCGCCCTGGCCCAGGTGCTGCCGCACCTGGCGGGCCGGGTGGAGGGCATCGCCGTGCGGGTGCCCACGCCGGATGTGAGCCTGCTGGAATGCACGGTGCGTTTGGAACGCGAGACCACACCGGAAGCCGTCAACGCCGCCTTCACCGCCGCCGCGGAAGGCCCCCTCGCCGGCCTCGTTGCGGTGCTGGACGAAGAGCTCGTCAGCGCCGATCTGGTGGGCCGCACCGAGAGCGCCCTGCTGGATCCCTTCCTCACGGTGGCCGTGGCACCGGACACCGTGAAGCTGGTGGCCTGGTACGACAACGAGGCCGCCTACGCCGCGCGCCTTGTGGAATTGGCCCTGGAGCTGGGTCGATGATCGGCCTCAACGGTCTGGGCCGCATCGGGCGCCTGGCGGTGCGCCGACTGGTGCTGGAAGCGCCGGGCCGTCTGGCGGCCCTCAACGATCCCGCCCCGCCGGAGGTGCTGGCCCACCTGCTGCGCTACGACTCGGTGCACACCCACGACCGCCTCGCCGTGGAGGTGCTGCCCGGTGCCCTGCGCATCGAAGGCCACCGCATCCCCCTCAGCGCCGCCCCGGATCCCGCGGACATCCCCTGGCAGGAGCACGGGGTTCGCCTCGTGGTGGAATCCAGCGGTCGCTTCACGCGAAGGGCCGATGCCGCCCGCCACCTCCACGGCGGCGTGTCCCATGTGGTGATCAGCGCCCCGAGCCCCGATCCCGATGTCACGGTCATCGCGCCCCTGAACGGCGCGGCGCTGGATCCCGAGCGCCACCGCGTCATCTCCAACGCCAGCTGCACCGCCCACGCCACGGCGCCGCTGCTGGCGGTGCTGGAGCGGGCCTTCGGCCTGGCCCACGCCACCATGAGCACGGTGCATGTGGCCACCAACGACCAGCGGTTGTTGGATGCGCCCCACGCCGACCTGCGCCGGGCCCGGGCGGCCCTGGTGGGCATCCATCCCACCCGCAGCAGCGCCTTCAACGCTCTGCGCCAAGCCTTGCCCTGGCTGCCCGAACCCTTCGGCGGCTGGGCCCACCGGGTGCCCACCCTCAGCGTGAACCTGGTGGATGTCACAGCGATCCTGGCCCGGGAAGCCGATGCCGCCACCCTCAATCACGCCTTCCGGGAGGCCGCCGAAGGCTGGCTGGCGGGCATCCTGGCGGTCACCGAGGAGCAGCTCGTCAGCAGCGACTTCACGGGGCACCCGGAGAGCGTGGTGGTGGATCTGGGGCTCACCCGCGCGCTGCCCGGCGGCTTGGTGAAGGTCTTCGGCTGGCACGACAACGAGGTGGCCTACGCGGCCCGCCTGGTGGAGCTGGTGCGGGATCTGGCGGAAAGGATTTAGGCCCGCTCGCTGGTGGCCTTCAGGCGCCGCGCCAGCTCCGTGAGCATGTCGCGGTGGATGCCCGGGAACTCGCGCATGAGGTGCTCCACGTTCTCCTCATGGATCACCAGACACTCGCTGTCCTCCAGGGCAACCGCGGTGGCGCTGCGGGGCGCGCCGAGCAGGAAGCTCATCTCCCCGAAGAACTGGCCCGTGGGCAGCACGGCCACCTCCCGCTCGCCCTTGCGGATGCTCACGGAGCCCGCCAGGAGGTGGAACATCTCGCGGCCCGTGGTGCCCTCCTCGAAGATCACCTCGCCCGCGGCAACCCGCACCACATCCTGCCGCCGCCCCAGCAGGGTCAGGCCTCGGCGGCCCTGGAGGATGCGCCGGATCAGCAGGGTCTCCGAACGATGCAGGGCCGAAACCACTTCGGCGCCGAACAGCAGCACCGCCTGGGAGTAGTAGATCCAGATGATGATCAGGAAGATCGACTTGAAGGATCCGAAGGTGAGGCCGTAGCCCGGGTTGTAGGTGAGGAACAGGGAGAAGGCGGGCCTCAGCAGGAACCACAGCAGGGCCGTCACCAGCGCTCCGGCCAGCAGGTGCAGGAAGCGCACCTTCCGCACCAGGATCGCGAAGAGCCCCAGGATCAGCAGCACCGTGAAGAGGAAGGGCAGCAGGGTGCCGAACCCGGCGGGGATCACCAGCTTGGGCAGCAGGTCCTTCAGACTCCGAAGCAGCACGCCGGATCCCGCCACCAGGGCCAGCCCCGTGATGAAGGCCAGGGCCACGCCCAGGTCCACCAGCTTGGTGATCCAGAAGGCGCGGCGGGGCTGGATCTTGAAGATGGTGTTCAGGATGCTGCGCAGGGCTGCGATGAGGGGCGTGAGGCTCCACAGCAGCACCAGCAGGTTCACCAGACCGATGCCCCGCTTGCTGCGGGCCAGGGAGGCCACCTCCCGCAGCACCACCTCGCTGGAGCGGGGCAGCACCTCGCCCAGGAACTCCGACACCTTGTGCATGGCCGCATGGGAGGAGCCGATGACGAAGCTCAGGGTGGCCGTGAGCAGCAGCAGGGCCGGGATGAGGGCCAGGGTGGTGTAGAAGGCCAGGGAGGAGGCCTGCCGCAGGTCATCGTTGCGCTGGAAGCCCCGCACGGCCTCCTGGAGCACCACCCAGGCCCGGTGCAGGCCCACCTTCACCCGCTCGCCCATGGCCAGGAGGGGCGCGGCGGGCCCGCCTTCAGCCACAGCTGGCGCAGCCGCCGGGATCGGCGCAGGTGGAGCAGCCGTCGATGGGCTCCCGGGGGGGATGCGCCGGCAGGTTCTGGACCGCCAGCACCGCCTTCCGCATCTCCGTCAGGCAGCACACCCCTTGGGGGTTCGTTTCCGCGCAGCGGCAGGCCCCGGCACGCGCCTGGGCCCCCACCTGGATCACCGCCGAAATGGCCCCCGTGGCGCGGTATTCCGCCGCCAGGCTTTCGTAGCTGTGGCCGAAGCAGGTGCAGAGGGGGCGCGGGCCTTCGCTCTCCTTCAGGCCGATGCGCACGGGCAGCACGGCCTTGTCCACCCAGGCGCCCGTGGGGCTGTAGTAGGTGGCGATGCAGCGGGGGTCCGGGCAGAACCGGATCTCCCCAGCGCCCAGGGCCTCCAGGTGGTCCGGCGCGAAGCGGGCCACGGTCTCCCGGGGCACCGGCTGGCCCACGGAGCCGCAGCGGGGGCAGCTCAAAAGCCCCCGAAACGAGGGAGCGCCACAGGATCCATCGGGCGTGTGCGTGTGCATGGCGGCATTCTAACCCGCGAGCCGCTCCAGCACCGCCGCCACCACCTCCGGCGCGGGTTCGCCGGAGGTCCGGACCTCCGGCGCCGCCCCGCGTCGGAGGCCCACGACATGGACCGAGGCGCCGGGCTGATCGGGATGGTGGCGCAGGGGCCGGGCCAGGGCCTCCAGGTCCAGGGCCCCCAGCCAGCCTTCGGGCAGGTTCGCGAGCCGGGCCCCAGGCACGAGGGCCCCCACCTCCCGGGGCTGCACAAGCACCAGGTGCCACCGATCCTTCCAACGCCCCCGCCACACCAGGAAGGGCGGCAGGCCCCCGAAAGCGATCCCGCCACTGCGGACCTCGGGCCAGGCCTGGAGCGATGCCGTGCCTTCCGCATCCGCGGCGGCGAAGGCCAGCCGCGTCAGATCCGGTTCCGCAGGGGGCAGCCAGGGTCCAAGCGCTTCCACATCCGACATGCCTCGAAGCATAGCCCCGCTTGTCCGCCGTCAAGGACGGCCCGCCCGGGGGATCCCAGGCTGGAGGCCACGGAGCGACCCATGCGCGAACACCTGGACATCCACATCAAGCCCCTCATGGACCAGCACCCGGGCCTGGGCGCCGTGCTCGAAACAGCGGGCATCGGCTGCACCACCTGCAGCCTGGGCACCTGCCGGGTGCGGGACATCCTGGAGATCCACGACCTGGGCCCCGAGGCCACCCGCGATCTGCTCACGGCCATGGGCCGGGTGATCCACGGCGAGGCGCCCTTCGAGGTGCCGGACCTGCCCCGCCGGGCGCCGGCAGCACGCTCGGCCTTCTGCCCGCCCATCCGACGCATGGTGGAAGAACACACATACATCCTGCGGGTCATCGCCTGCTTCCCCGCCCTGCTGAAGGCCCTGGCGGCAGACTTCGACGCCGCCCGCCCCCTGGCGGACCGGGTGCTGGACTTCGTGCGCACCTACGCGGACCGCTACCACCACGCCAAGGAGGAGGATCACCTCTTCGGGCTGGTGGAAGCCGACGCCGACATCCTGAAAGTGATGCTCCAGGACCATGTGGATGGCCGCGCCCACGTGCGAGCCGTGGCGGAGGCACTGGACGCCCGGGACCTGGCCACCGCCGGGGCCCGCCTCCAGGCCTACGGCGAACTCCTGACCGGCCACATCCAGCGGGAGGACACCATCCTCTACCCCTGGATCAACCGCCGCCTCACGGATCGCCAGGTGGGCGAACTCTTCGCCGCCTGCATGAAGGTGGATCAGGCCTTCGGCGAGGCCCCCAGCCGGATGGAAGCCTTCGTGGCGGACCTGGAGACGGCCCTGGCCTGATCCCCAGACAGACATCCGCCGAGCTGGAGCATCGAAGGGGGCATGGTTCGCGGGTCTGTCCTCCCCCTGCTCCTGGCCGCACCCCTGACGGCGGGAGACCGTGCGGAGACACCGGAGCTCGCCGTGGCCCTGCGCCTGCACAGCCCGAGCCTGCACGCAGCCCTGGTCTTCGACCTGAAACCCGGCTGGCACCTCTACTGGACCAACCCCGGCGATTCGGGCCTGCCGCCGGAGGTGCGCTGGAAGCTCCCGGCCGGCTGGCGGGCCGAACCTTTGCCCCTGCCGGTGCCCGAGCGCCAGGTCGGCCCCGGCGGCGTGGATTTCCTCCTGGCGAGGCGCGTCGTCCTCCTGGCCCGCCTGGTGCCGCCTGCGGACTGGAAGGGTGGTCCGGTCGCGGTGGAAGCCGATGCGGACTGGCTGGCCTGCGAGGCCGCCTGCGTGCCGGGTCGGGCCCGCCTCTCGGCCCGCCGGGGCGAAACAGCCACCGCCCTTTCGGAGGCCGACTTCGCCACCGCCCGGGCCGCCCTCCCCCGCCCCCTGGCCGACGCAACGGGCCTGCGCCTGGGCACGCCCCGGCTGGAGACGGTCCCGGGCCGCTGGATCCTCACCCTACCCCTGGAGGGACCCGAGGCCGAACAAGCCTCGGCCTTCTTCCCGGAGGTGCCCGAGGGCTTCGCTGTGGACCACGGCGGGATTCGCGTTTCAGCGACTGGCCTCGTGGTTCCCCTGATCCCCTCGGGCCCCGGCGTCCGTCTTTCGGTCCTGCGCGGCGTGCTGCGCCTGAAGGACCGGGGCGTGGCGCTGGCGGTCCCGGTTCCAACCAACCCCTAAGGAGCTCTCATGCGCAGTTGCCTCTCCGCCCTCCTCGCCCTGCCCCTGGTGGCCCTTCCCCTGCTGGCCGGGGGCCCCCAGGTGGGCCAGCCCGCCCCGGCCTTCACCCTCACCGACACCCAGGGCCGCACCCTGACCCTCGAGGCCCTCAAGGGCAAGGTGGTGGTCCTGGAATGGACCAACCCCGGCTGCCCCTTCGTGGTCCGCCACTACGGTGCCGGCAGCCTCCAGGCCCTCCAGGCTCAGGCCCAGGCCATGGGCGCCGTGTGGATCACCGTCAACAGCACGAACCCCGATCACAAGGACTTCCTGCCCGCGCCCGCCCTCCAGGCCAAGCTGGGCCAATGGAAGACCGCCGCCGCCCACGTGGCGCTGGATGCGGAAGGCACCGTGGGCAAGGCCTACGAGGCCAAGACCACACCCCACCTCTTCGTGATCGATGCCCAGGGCAAGGTGGCCTACATGGGTGGCGTGGACGATGATCCCCGCGGCACCAAGGCTGACCGCATCCCCCATGTGGCCCAGGCCCTGGAAGCCCTCAAGGTCGGCAAGCCCCTGGCCGTCACCACCACCGCCCCCTACGGCTGCTCGGTGAAGTACCGGTAGGACCCGGTCTCCCCCCTCAACGGCCCGGTTGGAGCACCTGGACTTTCAGGATCCTGGCCCCCAGTTCGAGGTTGTCGAGCAGGGGCAGGGCCTGGTCCGGGTGTTCCACTTCGCCCACGCGGGTGTAGCGGCCCGTGAGGTGCGGGGTGGCGTTGGTGGTGATGAAGAACTGGCTGCCGCCCGTGTCCTTGCCAGAAAGGGCCATGCCTACGCTGCCGGGGCCGTACCAGTCCAGACTGTTCTCGCAGCGCACGGTGTAGCCCGGGCCGCCGTCCATGGTGTCCACGGGGCTGCCCATCTGCACCACGAAGTCCGGCACCACCCGCGGCACCCGCCGCCCGTCGAAGAACCCCTTGCGGGCCAGGCGCACCAGGTTCGCCACATTGAGGGGCGCGTTCCGGGGATCGAGCCTCAGCACCACGGTCCGCTTCCCTTCGAAGGTCAGGCGCAGCCGCACGGGGTGGCCCTTCGCCGCCAGCCGCTCCGCCAGGGCCAGCTGGGCGCGGTCCTCCGCCGTGGGCTCCGGCGCCGTGGGCCAGGGCGCCGCCGGATTCAGCTTCTTCAGGTGGGTGTGGGCATCCAGCCGCGCGGTCCAGCAAGGGTGCTCGTAGAACCGCTGGAGCAGGGCCTTCCGGCGCGCTTCGGGCAGCTTCCAGGCCTCCAGGCGGTTCAGCAGCACCTGAACGCCGTCGTACTCCTCCACCTTCCAGAGGCGCTGGATCAGGGCATCCAGGTCCGCGGGTTCCACCGCCAGATCATCGATGGCGGCGGCTCGGGCGATGGGATCGGCGCCCGCCAGGAGTTCGGCCCGGAGGGCGTCGGCCTTCGCCGGATCGTGCTTGCGGAAGGCGGGCAGAAGGGTGCCGAGCATCGAAGGCTGGGCCCCGCAAGCCTCCCGCAGCGCCTGGAGCCGCTCCTGCGGGAACTGGGGAAACCGGGGCAGCACCTGGGCGCCGTACCAGGTCGCCAGGGGATCCTGGGCGCAGGGCCACGGCGTACCGCCCGTGCGCAGGATTTCCGCGGGCGCGGGATCGGGCGTGCCTTCGCTGAGCCGGGCCAGCACACCCGTGCACAACACCGAGAGGTGGGATGCGGAGGGCGGCTGGAGGCCCAGGGCGGGCCAGGCCGGCGAATCTGCCTTCAGGCTCGAAAAGCCCGAGAGCGCCAACGCCTTCCGCTTCTCCCAGGGCGCCCGGTTCCAGGCATCCATCAGGGCCAGCACCGCGCCCGGCGTGGCCGCCACGGGCGGCAGCAGGTCCTTCTCTTTTCCTGCCATCACCAGCCGCAGGCGGGCGGCCTGGGCGCGGACGGGATCCACCTTGCCGAGCTTCCGGCGCGCATCCAGGAAGGCCTGGAGGTCCGGTCCCACCTCCGCGCCGTTGAGGCGGGCCGTGGCGAGGGCGGCTTCCAGGTGCAGGTGCCGGGGCCAGGCGGCGGCATCCTTCGCCGTGAGCCCCGAAAGGGCCTCCAAAGCCCGGGGGCTCTTGAAGCGATTCAGGAAGAAGAGCGCGTCGAAGCGCTCCCGGGGCGTCTTCGCGGTGGCGGCCTTGGCCAGCCAGGCCTCCACCGTGGGCTGCTCCCATTCGGGCGGCAGCAGGCGCGGCGCGCCGGGGGCGCCGATGCGGGCCAGGGTCCGCTCCAGGCGGGCGCGGTCCGCCGCCGGAAGCGCCGCCACCTGTTCCGGGGTGAAGACCGGCGCCTGCCGCCGCCACTCGGCGTGGAGGGCCTCCTTCACCGAAAAAGCGGGAACCGCGGCCACGAGACCGGAGGCCAGAAGGGAGAGGCAGAGGGCGCGCATGGGAACCTCGGGAGCGTGCCCTCAGGATGGCAGGATGGGCTAGGCTGGCACCCATGACCGTGCGCACGCCCCGGATCATCACGGGCCAGCAGCTGGGGGTCGGCTGGACGCCGGCCCTGGCGGTGGTGAAGGCGCTGCAGGCCCTGGCGCTGGCCCGGAAACTTGGAGGGGAGGCGCTCTACTGGCTGGCAGACGAGGATCACGACCGGCTGGAAGCGGCCTCCACTGTGGGTTTCCAGGGAGAGCGGCTGGTGCGCCACCGTTTCCGTTTCGAGGCCCCGGAAGGCACCGCCCCAGCGGGAGGCGGAGGCCCTGTGGGGGCCCCTGCCTGCACCGGACCGGCCCACCCTGCGGGACCATGTGCTGGCCCTGGGGCGGCCCCTTCGACAGCGGGGCCTGGCCTTCGTCTCCCCCCTGGAGCCCACCCTCCGCGGCCCTGCGGACGCCACGTTGCGGGCCTGGCGGGACCTGGATCTGGAGAGGGATCTGGAGGCCCAGGCCCAGCGGCTGGAGGCTACGGGCGAGACGCTGCCCCTGGATCCCCGCACTCAGGCGGCCTGGTTCACCCTGGATCCCGCCACGGGCCTGCGCCGCCGCCTGGAGCGCGGCCAACCCTGCCCCGAAGGCCACTGGCTGAGTCCCGGCGCAGCCCTGCGCCCCCTGCTCCAATCCCTGCTCTTCGCGCCCACCCATGCGGTGCTGGGGCCTTCGGAGCGGGCCTACTGGCGGCTGGTGGAACCCCTGTGGGCCCGGGTGGGGCTGGAGGCCCCGGAAATCGTGCCCCGCACCACGGTCCACCTCCTGCCCAAGGGCCTCAACCTCTCGCCTTCCCAGCTGGAAGCCCTGCGGGCGGGCTTCTGGGAGGCCTTCGCGGACGCGCCGAGCGCCCTGCCTTCCCGAGCCCTGGTAGGCCTCCAGCCCGACCCATCCTGGGGGCCGGAGGTGGGCGCCCGTTTCCGTAATGCCCTCTTTCAGGCCCGTCATCGCCTCCTGGCCCTCGATCGCCGGGTACACCGGGACCTCGCGGCCCGAACCGTGGGCCAGGATCCCGAACGGCTGCGCCAGCGCCTCTTCCCCTTCGGCAAACCCGCGGAGCGGGTGCTGCCCGGATGGACCTGGCTCCGACGCGCCGATCTGCTGGAGGCCCTGTTGGAAGGCCTTTCGGGGGGCCCATCCCTGCTGCTGCTGGAGGAACCATGAGCGACCACGGCCTGGACCTGCTGGTGCTGGGCGCCCACCCGGATGATGCGGAAGTGCATGTGGGCGGTCTGCTGGCTCTCTGCGCGAAGCGGGGCCTGAAGGCCGGAATCCTGGACCTCACCCAGGGCGACCTGGGCACCCGGGGCACGGTGGCCATGCGCCGAACCGAGGCCCTGGAGGCCGCGGACATCCTGGGTGTGGAGCGCATCCTGCTCGATTTCCCCGATGCCCGTTTCGACGAGAGCGAGCGCTACCGGGTAGCCCTCATGGAGGCGCTGCGGCGCACCCGGCCCCAGGTGCTGGTGCTCCCGGCCCCCGAGGACCACCATCCCGATCACCGCCGGGCCTTCCGCCTGGGGCGGGAAGCGGCCTACTACGCGGGCCTCAAGAACTACCCCTGCGAAGGCCAGCCCTGGCGGCCCAAGGCCGTGGCCTGGGTGGGGGGCGTGAACCCCGCCACCGTGCCGGACCTGGTGATCGATGTCTCGGATGTCTGGGAGCAGCGCATGGCGGCCTTCGACGCCTTCGGCAGCCAGTTCGCCCACGATCCCGAAGCGCCCCCCACACGCATCGCGGATCCCAGTTTCCGAGCGGGGATCCTGGGCCGTTCCCTCCACTGGGGGAGCCTCTTCCTGGTGCCCCATGCCGAAGGCCTCTGGTGCGAGAAGCCCATTCCCCCAGCCTTGCTGCGGCTGGTGGCCCGGCTCAATCCCTGATGCGGCGGCTGGAGGCCACCTGGCTGGATCAGATCCGTCGGCGAGGGGACGGCGTCCGCGGCGTGCCCGTGCTGGTGGCCTGCTCCGGCGGCGGGGATTCCGTGGCCCTGCTGGCCTTCCTCCACACCGTCCGCGCGAGCCTGGACCTGGAGCTGGCCGTGGCCCACGCGGACCACGGCCTGCGCCCCGAATCCGAAGCCGATGCCGCCTTCGTCCGGGAGCTCTGCCGATGCCTGGACCTCGACCTGGTGGAGGCCCGCCTGGATGTGACGGGCCACGCCCAGCGCGAGGGCCTGGGGCTCGAAACCGCAGCCCGGGAACTGCGCTGGGCCTGGCTCCGCACCGAGGCCGCCAGCCTGGGCGCCCCCCTGGTGGCCACGGGCCACACCCTGGAGGACCACACGGAAACCGTGTTCCTGCGCCTGGCCCGGGGCGGCGGCCTGGGCGCCCTCACGCCCCTGCCCGCCCGCCAGGAGATCCGCTGGAGCCCCCTCATCGAAGCCCGCCGCGCGGACCTGCGCGCCTACCTTACTCAACGGGGGCTTCCCTGGCGCGAAGACGCCACCAACACCGAGGATTTCACCGCCCGCAACCGTTGGCGCAAGCTGCTGGAAGGCCTAAGGACCGAGGCTCCGGCCCTGGATGCGCACCTCTGGGAAACCCACCGCCAGGCTTCGGAGCTGCTCGACCTCCGCGACGCCTGGCTGATGGAAACCCAAGGAACCCGCTGGGGCCTGGACTCGGACGGCCTGTGGCTTGAAGGTCTCTTCGCCGAACCCGAACTCCGGCGCGTGCTGGAAGCCGCTGCGCGTGCCGCGGGATGGCACCGGGAGGCCGCCACCCTGCGGCGCCTCGCGGCCTGGGCCTGCCAACGGATGCAGCGACGGAACCGGTGCGAAGCCTGCTGGGGCGGATGGCGGATCCGGCCCGAAGGTTCGCGGTGGAGGGTTGCGCATGGAAGCCCAGTGGGTGCGGATCCATCCATCGGCCGTGTAGGCTGACCCCTTACCCCATTCGAAGAGGTTCTCGATGAAGAAGCTCCTGGCTGTTGGCACAGTTTCCCTGGCCCTCCTGCTGCTTGGCTGGGGGTTCTGGCCCTCACCGGCCCCCGTCCGCGACATCTCGTTCGGAGCTTTCATGGCGGAAGGCGAGGCCGGAAAATTCCAGACCGTGACCCTCACCGGCACACAGGATCTCGAAGGAGCCTACCGGGAGCCCCAGCGGGGACCCGAAGGCGAGCGCGTGGGGAAGGTCAGGACTCTCGCCCCGGCGATGCTGGAGCAGAACCTCGGTGCAAGGATCATGGGCTGGACCCTGGAGGAGCCTGCGAAGTTGGATGCGTTCAACCTCATCAAGCCCAGTGAGAACCGTTGGACGTATCGGTTCCTGTTCTGGGGGCCCCTCACCCTCTTCAGCCTGGGATCGTTGCTGGTGGCAGGTCTCGTGGGTTTCCTGCTGGGCCGACGCTCCGCAAAGCCGACCACCTCGACTCCCCAGGTCTGAATCCGCAGCGAAGAACCGCGCCCTGAACCCGCACCGCCCCTGGAGCATCCTAGATCCAGCGGGACGGAGCGCTCCGGGTAGACTGGAAGCGTCCGCACGCCGGAGGTCCCCTTGAATTCCATGATGAAGAGCGCTTTGGTCTGGATCGGCATCATCGTGCTGGTCCTGCTGGCGCTGCAGCGAATCCCCCAGTCCTCCGGCGTCCGAGAGATTCCATTCAATGTCTTCTACGCTGAAGGCCTGGCCGGGAAGTACAAGACCGTCACCCTCACGGGCCAGCAGGATCTGGAAGGCACCTACCGGGAGCCCCAGCAGGGTCCCAAGGGCGAGCGGATCGAGAAGTTCAAGACCACGGCCCCCGTGATGCAGGACCTGGGCGCCAAGATCATGGCCTGGACCCTGGAGGAACCCTCCAAGCTGGATGTCTTCAAGGCCGTCAAGCCCAGCGAAAACAACTGGATGTACATGCTCATCTTCTGGGGGCCCCTGCTGGTCTTCGTGGTGCTCTGGTTCGTGTTCATCCGCCAGGCCCAGATGGGCGGCAACAAGGCCATCAGTTTCGGGAAGGCCAAGGCCCGGGGCCTGAGCGCCTCCGCCAAGCGCGTGACCTTCGCGGATGTGGCGGGCTGCGACGAGGCCAAGATGGAACTCCAGGAGGTCGTCGAGTTCCTGAAGGATCCGGCCAAGTTCGTGAAGCTGGGCGGCAAGATTCCCAAGGGCCTGCTGCTCATGGGCCCCCCGGGGACCGGCAAGACCCTGCTGGCCCGGGCCATCGCGGGCGAGGCGAAGGTGCAGTTCTTCAGCATCTCCGGTTCCGATTTCGTGGAGATGTTCGTGGGCGTGGGCGCCAGCCGCGTGCGCGACCTCTTCGAGCAGGCCAAGAAGAACGCCCCCTGCATCATCTTCATCGATGAGATCGATGCCGTGGGCCGCCACCGCGGCGCCGGGCTGGGCGGCGGCCACGACGAGCGGGAACAGACCCTCAACCAGCTGCTGGTGGAGATGGATGGCTTCGAAGGCAACGAGGGCGTCATCGTCATCGCCGCCACCAACCGGCCCGATGTGCTCGATCCCGCCCTGCTGCGCCCCGGCCGGTTCGACCGTCGCGTGGTGGTGGACCGCCCGGACCTCAAGGGCCGCACCGAGATCCTCAAGGTGCACACCGCCGGAAAGATCCCTCTGGCCCCCGATGTGGAGCTGGAAGTCATCGCCCGGGGCACCCCCGGCTTCGCGGGTGCCGATCTGGCCAACCTCTGCAACGAAGCGGCCCTCTACGCTGCCCGCTCCAACAAGAAGTGGGTGGAGATGGCCGACTTCGAACAGGCCAAGGACAAGATCTACATGGGCAGCGAGCGCCGCAGTCTCGTGATGACCGAAGAGGACAAACGCGTCACTGCCTACCACGAGGCCGGCCACACCGTGCTGGCCGCGGCCATCCCGGATGCCGATCCGGTGCACAAGGTCACCATCATCCCCCGGGGACGCGCCCTGGGCGTCACGTGGCAGCTGCCGGAGCGGGACCGCTACAACACCACCAAGACCCGCATGGAATCCGAGATCGCCATCTTCATGGGCGGCCGGATTGCCGAGGAGGTCTTCTTCAACCAGCTTTCCACGGGCGCCAGCAACGACATCCAGCGCGCCACGGAGATGGCCCGGTCCATGGTCACGGAATACGGCATGAGCGAGAAGCTCGGCCCCCTCAACTACGGCGGTGGCCAGCACGAGATCTTCCTCGGGCGGGACTTCACCCAGAAGCGCGACATCAGCGAAGACACCGCGCGCCTCATCGACGCCGAGGTGCAGAAGCTGGTCATGGACAACTACACCCGGGCCCGCCGCCTCATCGAGGAACACCGGGACCATCTGGTGGCCATCGCAGAAGCCCTGCTGGAACGGGAGACCCTGGAAGCCGATGAAGTCACCCGGCTCATGAAGGGCGAGATCCTGCCCCCCAAGAGCAACGGCAACGGCGCACCGGCCGAGTCGGACGAAACGCCGGAAACCGGCGGGGATCTGACCGCGGCGCCCAGCCCCGCCTGATCCCCGGACCATGCGCTGGGAGACGGGCGTCGGCCCCCTGGATCTGTCGGAGCCCTTCCACCTGGGCATCCTGAACCTGACCCCGGATTCCTTCAGCGATGGCGGGCGTTTCCAGAGCCCCGAAACAGCCCTTGCCCAGGCCCGGCTCCTGGCGGAATCCGGTGCGGGAATGCTGGACCTGGGCGCCGAAAGCACGCGACCCGGTGCAGCGCCCCTTGCGCCGGACGACGAATGGCAGCGCCTGGACATGGTGCTCGGGCACCTGCGGACCGACCTCCCCCAAGTGCCTCTGAGCCTGGATACCCGCCACCCGGAGGTGGCCGGACGGGGCCTGGCAGCGGGCATCGCGGTGCTGAACGATGTCACTGGGTTTTCGGACCCGGGCTTGCTGGATCTGGCCCGCAGCCGATCCTGCGGTCTCATCGCCATGCGCAGCAATCGCCAGGGCGAGGGCTTCCACATGCCCCCCTACAGCGGCCCCGGGAAGGGTGAACCGGCGGTGTTGGCGGACGAACTGCGGGCCGTCCGGGATCGTCTGCTCGAAGCCGGGATCGAGCCGGAGCGCATCCTGCTCGATCCCGGCTTCGGTTTCGGCACCACCTACGCCGATGATGCCGCCCTCTGGGACCTCCTGCCTCGGCTTCCGGAGCTCCTGGACTGGCCCGTGGAGCGCTTCTGCATCGGAATCTCCCGCAAACGCTTCGTGGCCTTCCGCAGTGGCCAACCGGACCTGGCCCCGCCCCTGCGCGATGCCGCCG
>MWBB01000032.1 GCA_002068835.1 Acidobacteria bacterium ADurb.Bin340
TTTTTCTCGGTGTTCTCCGTGTCTCCGTGGTGATCCACTTTCAGGGCCAGAGGGTGCCCATCATGCGGGGGTAGGGCGCGGTTTCCCGGACGTGTGCGAGTTTGCAGATCCAGGCGACGGCCCGTTCGAGGCCCAGGCCGAAGCCGGCGTGGGGCACCGATCCGTAGCGGCGAACGTCGAGGTACCACTTGTAGTCCTTCTCATCCAGGCCTTCGTGGGCGATCTGGTCGAGGAGGTACTGGAGGCTGCTGGCCCGCTCGCCGCCGCCGATGACTTCGCCGTAGCCTTCCGGGGCCAGCAGGTCGGCGCCCAGGGCCAGCTTGGGGTCCTCGGGGTCGGGCTCCATGTAGAAGGCCTTGAAGACCTTGGGGAAGCGGTGCACCCACAGGGGCCGGTCCATCGCGTTCATCAGGATGGTTTCGTCGTCGTTGCCGAAATCCTCGCCCCAGTTGATGTCGGAACCCAGCTCCTTGAGCTTCGCCACGGCCTCGGTGTAGGTCATGCGGGCGAAGGTGGCGGAAAGGGCCTGTTCCAGGGGCGCCAGATCGCGCTCCAGGATCTTGAGCTCCTCCTGGCGATCCTCCAGCACCCGCTGGAGCATGAACTTCACGAGCCGCTCGCCCAGCACCATCACATCGTCCAGGTGGGCGAAGGCCATCTCGGGCTCCACCATCCAGAATTCCGTGAGGTGGCGCCGGGTCTTGCTCTTCTCGGCCCGGAAGGTGGGGCCGAAGCAGTAGGTCTTGCCGAAGGCCGCCAGGCCCGGCTCCTGGTAGAGCTGCCCCGACTGGCTGAGGTAGGCGGTGCCCTCGTCGAAGTAGGGCGTGCCGAAGAGGGTGCTGGTGCCTTCGCAGGCGGAAGGGGTGAGGATGGGCGCATCCAGCAGGGTGAAGCCATCGCCGTCGAAGAAATCGCGGATGGCCTTCACCAGCGTGTGGCGGATGCGCAGGATGGCCCACTGGCGCTTGGAGCGCAGCCAGAGGTGGCGGTGCTCCATGAGGAAGGCGGTGCCGTGCTCCTTGGGGGTGATGGGGTAGTCCACGCTGTCGCCCACCAGATCGAGGGACTTGACCAGCAGCTCCGGCGCCCCGCTCCTGGGGTGGGTCTGCACGGTGCCCGTGACGGTGATGGCGCATTCCTGGGTGAGCTTGCCCGCCCGCTCGTAGCTTTCGGGTTCGGCATCGTTGGGGCCGCACACGCACTGAACGTAGCCGCTGCCATCCCGCAGTTCGATGAAGCGGATCTTGGAGGTGCGGGCGTTCCGCACCCAGCCTCGCAGGGTGACGGTCTGGCCCACATGCTGAAGCAGGTGCCGGATCTCGACGATGGGGGCGCTCACGGGTCCTCCCGAAGACAATCCTCCATCATCGCGCGGAGTGGCTCCTGGATGAAGCCCGGGAACGCGGTCAGGATCCCAGGGCCGCGTCGCGGAACTTCTGGCCGATGGTGAGCTGCAGGCCCCGGATGTGGTTGAGGACGCGCTCCAGCTTCTGCCGAGCGATGTCCTGGAACTGCAGGGTCTGGAGGGTTTCGAAGATGCGGTCCTGCACCTGCTGGGCGGTGCGTTCCAGTTCCATGAGGCGGGGTTCTTCACCGGAGAGGTGCCCCAGGGCGGCTTCCTGCTTGAGGCGGGCGAGGCCCGTGAAGGCCAGATCGGCGGCGGCCAGCATGGCTTCGATACGGGCCAGCACCTTGGCCATCTCTGTTTCGGAGTGGGAGATGGCCAGCTCCATCTGGGGGATGATGCGGGCGCCTTCGCCCGAACCCTTGTGGGGGGCCAGGGCGATGAGTTCCCGGAGGCCTTCGTCCAACTGGTGCTCCAGGCTGCGGACCGTCTCCTTTTCCTGGAGGCTGTGGCCCGATCCCACCGCCGTGATCCAGGCGGTTTCAAAGAGAACGATGATGTCCTCGCCCTGCAGGAGGAACCCCTGGACCCACCGTCCCTCCAGGCCCACCAGCAGGGGGCTGCCCGGGGTGATCTGGCGGGCTTCGGCGGTGACCACCGCTTCGACCTGATCCACCATGGCGCCCACCCGTTCACCGTTGATGGCGAGGATCAGGATGTTCTCGGCGGGAACCATCTGGTCGGCGGGCAGGCCGATGCGAACCCGCAGGTCCACCACCGGCACCACGGCGCCCCGGAGATCCAGCAGGCCCACCACGCCTTTCGGCATGTGGGGCATGCGGTTCAGTTCCCGGATGGGGCTGATCTCCGCCACGGTTTCCAGGGGTACGCCGAAGCGGTGGGGGCCCAGGGCGAAGGTGAGGAAACGGCCTCCGGTGCCGCGGGCCTCGTCGCGTCCGGTCGGGGCCGGGGCCGGGGCGAGGTTCACAGGGCCTCCTGCACCGCCAGGGCCAGCAGTTCGGCGGGGTCCAGGATCAGCACCACGCCGCCATCGCCCATGACGCTGGCGCCGGAGATGCCGGGCAGGCTGGCCAGGTACGAGGCCAGGGGCTTGATCACCATTTCCTGGCGCCGCATGAAGGCGTCCACGATGAGGCCCATGCGGCGGCCTCCGGCCGACAGGACCACCACGGGCAGCTCCTCGCCCTCCAGGTCCTCGTCGGTTTCCTGGAACTGGAGCAGCTCCCGCAGGCGGGTGACGCCCAGCACTTCGCCCCGCAGGTTGATGGCCTTGCGGCGGGTGAGGTGGGAGACGGTTTCGGGCGGAACCAGGAGGGTTTCCTCCACCGCCGTTCCGGGCAGCGCGAAGACCTGGCCTCCGGCCTTCATGAGCAGGGCGTCGATGATGGCCAGGGTGAGGGGCAGGCGCAGGGTGAAGACGGAGCCCTTGCCCACCACGCTCTGCACGGAAACGTTGCCGTTGAGCTTGCGGACGTTGGAGCGCACCACATCCATGCCCACGCCCCGGCCGCTGATGTCCGTGACCTTGGCGGCGGTGCTGAAGCCCGGCAGGAAGACGAGGTTGATGGCCTCCTCGTCCGTCATCTGCTCGGCGCGGTCCGGCGTGAGCAGGCCCTTCTCCACGGCCTTGGCGCGGATCACGGCCGGATCGATGCCCTTGCCGTCGTCCTCGATCTCCACGATCACCGTATCGCCTTCGTGGCGGGCCCGCAGGATCACGGTGCCGGTCTCGGGCTTGCCTGCGGCCAGGCGGCTTTCCGGGGATTCCACACCGTGGTCGGCGCTGTTGCGGATCAGGTGGATGAGGGGATCGCTCAGTTCCTCGATGAGGCTCTTGTCGATCTCCGTGTCCTCGCCGATCATCTGCAGCTCGATCTTCTTGCCGCTGGCCTTGGCCAGATCCCGGAGCATGCGCGGGAACTTCGCGAAGATGGTCTTCACGGGCACCATGCGGATGCCCAGCACGGAGGCCTGGATCTCCTTGGAGACCTGATCGAGGTACACGCTGGATTTGCGCAGTTCCTTCACCAGGTCGCCCGCGGGCCCCTCGGTCACTTCGGATTCGAAGCGTTCCACCAGATGGTTGATCATCGTCTTGCTGATGATCAGTTCGGCCACGGTGTTCATGAAGGCATCGAGCTTCGCCTGGCTCACCCGGATGGTGTCGGAGCCGGCCTTCTCGGGGGCGGCAGGCTTGTCGGGCGCGGCCTTGCGCCCGAGTTCCGCCTGGGCCTGGGGGGGCGTGCAGCGGCCCGGCTCCAGCAGGTGGTAGTGGATCCGCACATGCTTGACGCCGTTGAAGAGCTTCTGCACCCCTTCGGGGGATTCGGAAGGCTGGATGAGCAGCAGCAGATCGAAGGGGAACTGATCCGCCTCGAAGGCATCCAGGTCCGGTTCGCCTTTCAGCAGGTGGCCCGAGTGGAGCAGGGTGCCCACCAGGTCGGCCATGGAGAGCATGGACAGGGGGTTGAAGGCGGTGCCCAGGAGCCCTGGCAGCAGCTCGATGCGAAGGGCCATGGCTGCGCCGCCCTTGCCGAGCAGATCCACCAGGACGCCGCGTCCGACTTCGTCCAGCAGCGCCAGTTCCGCGGGGAGCGCCAGATCGGCCGAGGGGGCTTCTTCCGCCGCAGGATGGGAAGGAACCGCGCCGCCGCCCCGGAGGGCCTCCAGCCGGGCGATGAGGTCGCTGGTATCGGGGTCCGCGGGCTGCCCCTGCTTGCGGAGGGTGAGGCCCACGTCGTTCACCAGCACCTTGAGGGCGTCCACCGTTTCGAAGAGCAGTTCCATCACGTCCTCCCGCAGGGCCATGCGCCCTTTGCGGAGGTCGTCCAGGATGTTCTCGCCGATGTGGGCCAGGGCCTGGACCTTGGCCAGGCCCAGGAAGCCGGAGGCGCCCTTGATGGTGTGGACGCTGCGGAAGATGGCGTTGAGGATGTCCAGGTCGCCCGGGTTCTCCTCCAGGGACAGGAAGTTCTGCTCGATGAGCTCGAAGTGTTCCTGGGCCTCCACGAGGAAGTCCTCGTAGAAGCTGGGGTCGTCCATCGCGAAGTTGCTCATGCCTCGGCCCTCTTCTTGCCCTGGAAGGCTTCGAGCTGGCGGCCCTCGCCATCCGAAAGCAGCCGCTGGATGTCCAGCAGGAAGATGACCCCGGCATCCGTGCGGGCCACCTGGGTGATGTAGGCGTTGGCGCCGACGGCCGTGACCTTGGGGGGATCCTCGAGGCGGCGCTGGTCCACGTTGCGGACCTCGTCCACGGCATCCACCACGAGGCCCGTGTACACGCCGCCGATGGTGGTGATGACGATGCGGCTGAGGCTGGTGCGCTCGGCGCGGTCCAGCCCGAAACGGGCCCGGAGGTCCAGCACCGGAATGACTTCGCCCCGGAGGTTCAGCACGCCTTCGATGAAGCTGGGGGCTCGGGGCACCGGGGTGATGAGGCCCGCCATGATGATTTCGCGGACCTCTTCCAGGTGCAGGCCGTAGCTTTCGCTGCCCAGGCGGAACACCACCAGGGGCAGGTCGTGGGTTTCCACTTGGACTTCCCGGGAACGGTCCAGCGTGCTGCCCATGGCGGCCAGCTTCTCCCGGTCCTCGCCCGTGACCACATCCAGCACCCGCAGCAGGCTCACCATGCGGTCCTTCCGGATGACCACGCCTTCGAGCTTGGCGGCCTCCCCTTCGGAAAGGGTCTGGGGGGGCGGCAGGATGTCATCGGGACGGATGCGGATGATCTCCTGGATGTCGTCCACGGCGATGCCCACCCGGGCGGATCCGAAGCTGAGGAGGAGGACCATCTCCCGTCGTGCCTCCTGGCCGGCGTGCTCCACGTTCAGGAGCTGGATCACATCCAGCAGCGGCAGCACCTGGTCCCGCAGGCAGATGACGCCCATGACGTAGGGCGGGGCATCCGGAACCTTGGTGACGGGGGGCAGCTCGATGATCTCCTCAACCAGATCGAGGCCCACGCCGAAGGATTCCTGACCCAGGGCGAAGGTGACGTAGGGCAGCTCCTCGGCGGCGGCTTCCTCATCGCTGCCTTCGAGGGTTCCGGAGCCCAGGGTGGGGCCGCCGGCATTCCGGTCCAGCAGGAGCTGGCGTTCGCCGAATTCGGAACTGTCCAGCAGCCGGTCCAGGTGGATGAGGGTGATGAGCCGCTTCCCGGCGGTGACCATGCCCGCCAGGTAGTCGCTGCGGACGCCCGCCACCAGGGGCGGCGTGTCCCGCAGGGTGAAATCGTCCAGGCGCACCACTTCGGAGACGCTGTCCACTTGCAGGCCCGTGGGTTGGCCCGCGAGATCCAGCACGATGATTCGGGTGCGGCTGGTGGGTTCGGCGGGCTCCAGGTGGAAGCGCTGGCGGCTGTCCAGTACGGGGATGATCATGCCCCGGAGGTTCACCACGCCCAGCACGAACTTCGGGGAGCCGGGCACGGGCGTGAGGCGGGTGCGGGGGGTGATCTCCTGCACCCGGTCGATGTCCAGGCCGAACTCCACGCCATCGAGCGTGAACGTGACCAGCTGCCCCGAGGGGATCAGTGTCCGGGCGTCCCGGGTGGGGGCTTCGGCAGTGGACATGGTTCAACCCTTCTGCTGGCCGCGCAGGAACTCCTCCACCACGGAATCCGCGTGGGCCTTGCGCTCGTCCGGCGTGGTCCCGGTGGTGTGGATCGTGCGGCTGACGGAAGCGCGCTCCGCATCGCTCTTCAGGCCCGTGCCCAGCAGTTCCACGATGTAGTCGTGGATCTGGCGCAGGTGGTGGACGATCCGCTCCAGCTTCTGGCGCGTGATGTCCTGGAACTGCATGAGGTCCATGGCCTCGAACACCTTGTCCTGGATCTCCTTGCCGGAGCTCATGACCTTGTGCAGGGCCTCCTGGACATTGGCCTCCTGGGCGCCCGGGTGCTTCATCACCTCCGTGATCAGGTCCCGCTGGCGGCCCACCAGCTGGCCGATGACATCCAGCTGGTCCATGACCTTGTTGGTCTCCCGCTCGGTGACGGCGGTGACGGCATCGATCTCGGTGATGACGTGGCCCCCTTCGCCGGGGGCCACGGTGGCGGCTCCCGGCTTCAGGGCCGGGGCGGGCACCGGAGCCGGCTCGGGGGCTGGAGCCGACGCGGGCACAGCCTCCTCCGCTTCGGCTTTGGCCTTCTTGCCCTTGGGTGCGGCCTTGGAGCCCGCCGCTTTCATCAGGGCATCGATCTCGGATTGGTCCATGGCGACCCCCGGGAGGTGGGCGCTAGCCCAGCAGCGATTCGATCTTTTCCTTGAGGGTCTCGGGCGTGAAGGGCTTGACCACGTAGTTGTTCACCCCGGCCTGGAGCGCCGCCACGATGTCCTCCTTGGCCGCATTGGTGGTGACCATGAGGATGGGAATGCTGCTGTTCTGGCCTCGCACGGCGTTCACGAATTCCAGGCCGTCCATCTCGGGCATGTTCCAGTCCGTGATGATCATTTCAATCCCGCCCTGGGCCAGCTTTTCCAGCCCGGCCTTGCCGTGCTCACCCTCCACCACATCGGAATAGCCGATGCGGGACAGGGTGTTGATGATGATGCGGCGCATCGTCGATGAGTCGTCCACGATGAGGATCTTCAAGGGTGACTCCTTTGGAAGGGGGTTCGGCGGCTAGGGTTGTTCGGCCTGGGCACGGTCGAGGAAGGTCTGGAGGGCGGCCCAGTCATCGGGATGGGCGTTCAGGAACTTGATTCCCAGCTCATAGGCGCCGCCTTCGAGTTGTTCGACACGAACCACCTGGCCCACGGCCATCAGGGGGCGGGTGGGCTGGTCCTTGGCGGGACCGAAACGGCCGACGTCGGGCTGCCAGCCTGGAACGTCCACCTGGAGCTTCAGGAGGGCTCCCAGGGGCACTTCCCGGGAGGACCCGACGAGCAGGCCGCCGCCGGAAACATCCCGGTAGGCCGCTTCGGAAGCTTCGGCGCCCAGACCGAACCGGAGCTCCTGGAAGCTCACCGAGGCCCCGAGGGGAACCCTGCGGTACTGTCTGCGTTCCTGGCCCATGGCATCCGTCCTGGATTCTTCCCATCGGCCCGCCGGGAAGGCGACATGAATCCTGGTGGCGGGATGCTATTCCTCGTACCAGACCACTTCCCGTGGGCAGAGTTCCTGCTCGATGCCCTTGAGGGTGACGGGGGCCAGCTCCCGGAGGCCTTCGCAGCCCAGGATCTCGGCCGTGCGGGGGCCGAGGACGATCTGGCCGGGTTTGGCTACGCCGCTTTCCAGGCGGGAGGCCAGGTTCACGGTGCTGCCCATGACGGTGTAGTCCATGCGCTTCTCGCAGCCGATGTCTCCCGCGAAGGCCTCGCCGCTGTTGACGCCAATGCGCATCCTCAGCTCCGGATAGCCCTCGGGGCGCCCCTCGTTGAGGGAGCGCAGGGCCTGCTGCATGGCCACGGCCGCCTCTACGGCGTGCCGGGCATGGTCCGGGTCCGGCGCCGGGGCCCCGAAGAAGGCCATGATGGCGTCGCCGATGTACTTGTCGAGGGTGCCGCCCCTCAGGAAGATCTGCTCGGTAAGGGCTTCGAAGGTGCGGTTGAGGATGGCCGCCAGGCGCAGGGGCTCCATGCCTTCGGACATGCGGGTGAAGCCGGAGATGTCGGCGAACAGCACGGTGATCTCGCAGCGCTGGGCCTGGAGCAGGGGGGCATCCAGGCTCTGGGCGGCCTTGAGGATCTGGCCCACCACCTGGGGGCTGTGGTACCGCTCGAGCCGCTGCCGGAACCGGGCTTCCCGCTCCCGCTGGATGCCCACGGCCGCGAAATTGGCCATGGCCGACAGCAGGTGCTCGTCCTCCCGCCCGAAGCCGCCCTTGTAGAGGCTGGATTCCAGGTAGATCACGCCCAGGGCCTGGTCGTCCACGATCAGGGGGGCACACAGGGCGCTGCTGATGCCGTGGATCTTGATGCTTTCCCCGGCAGCGAAGCGGGGGTCCACCTGGGCATCGGTGGTGAGCACCGTCACCCGGTTGCCCATGGCCACCTTGGCGATGCTGCGGCTGATGGGGTGGGCGATGGCGCCGGGCTTCTCCTCCCACACCAGCTCAGGCACCAGTTCCCCGGCGGGATCCAGGAGCAGGATGAAGCCGCGCTGGCAGGGAATCTGGGCCGTGACGAGGCTCATGACGGATTCCAGCAGCTCGGCCTGCCCCGCGGCCCGCAGCAGGCTGCCCGCCATGGCGGCAAGGTTCTGGAAGAGGGCTTCCACTTCCTGGGGTGGGCGCTCGGATTTGGCCCGGGCGATCATGGCGTCCAGGCTGGCGTGGGGTACCAGGATGGAGCCGCTCTGGTCGAAGGCCCGGTCCTCCAGGCTGATGCGGGACTGGGTGGCCCCCTTGGGCTGGCCCGCGGCCCCGAGCGGGTTGGCCTGGAAGCCGCCAGAGATGCTCTCCGGGGCAGCCTCCGCCAGCCATTGCACGGGGATTTCGCCCATGAGGACCACATCGCCCGGCCGCATCGCGCTGGGCACGGGCACGGGCTCGCCGTTCAGCGTGGTGCCGTTCAGGGATTTGAGATCCACCACGTGGGGGCGCCCATCCTTCAGGAAGATCCGGGCATGCTGCCGACTCACGGCATTGGAGGTCACCTTGATGCTGGCGGCATCGCCCCGGCCCAGGGTGATGCCCTCCTCCGTGAGGTCCACCGTGTGGCGTGCGCCTTCCACCAGGAGCGTGATCTTCATGGGGCGGAAATCCTGAAAAAAGTGGCCTGAGTCTAGCACGCGCTACCCTTGGAGCTGATGGAGGGGTGATGACGAAGGTGGGCTTCATGAGTCTGGGGTGTCCCAAGAACCTCGTGGACAGCGAGGTGATGCTGGGGCACCTGCGGCTCAAGGGATTCATCCTCACCAACCGCGTGGAGGAGGCCGAGGTGCTGGTGGTGAACACCTGCGGCTTCATCGAGCCCGCCAAGAAGGAGTCCATCGAGGCGATCCTGGAGGCGGCTTCCTACAAGCAGAAGGGCGCGTGCCGGAAGCTGGTGGTGGCGGGCTGTCTCGTGGAGCGCTACCGGGATGACCTGCTGGCGGACATCCCGGAGATCGATGCCTGCCTGGGCACCCGGGACATCGAGCACATCGCGGAAATCATCGGCGCCGAGGACCGCCTCTTCGAGCCGGAGCGCGATCCCGCCTACCTCTACAGCGAAGCCAGCCCCCGTTTCCTCACCACTCCCAAGGCCACCGCCTACCTGAAGATCAGCGAAGGCTGCGACCATGCCTGCGCCTTCTGCGCCATTCCCGCCATCCGTGGCGCCCAGCGCAGCCGGAGCATCCCCAGCATCGTGGCGGAGGCCCGGTCCCTGGTGGAACAGGGCATCCAGGAGATCAGCCTGGTGGGGCAGGACACCACGGATTTCGGCCGCGATCTGGGCAACCCGGATGGCCTGGAACACCTCGTTCGGGCCCTGGGTACCGTGGAGGGCCTGCGCTGGGTCCGCATCCACTACAGCTACCCCAACCGCACCACCGAGGGCCTCCTCCGCGCGATGGCGGAAACCCCCAACTGTGTGAAGTACCTGGACATGCCCCTGCAACACGCCAGCGCCTCCGTGCTGAAGACCATGGCCCGGGGCGGCGGCGCGGCCACCTTCCTGAAGCTTCTGGCCAAGGCCCGGCGCATCGTGCCGGAGATCGCCATCCGTTCCAACTTCATCGTGGGCTTCCCGGGCGAAACGGAAGAGGCCTTCCTGGAGCTGCTGGGCTTTGTGAAGGATGCGGAATTCGAGCACGTGGGCGTCTTCACCTACAGCCGGGAGGAAGGCACCCCGGCCTTCGGCCTGGGCGACCCGGTGCCCGAACGCACCAAGCAGCGGCGGAAGCGCCAGATCCTGGAGGCCCAGCAGAAGATCAGCCGGGCCAAGAACCAGGCCTATGTGGGCCGGGTCATCGAGGTGCTGGTGGAAGGTGCCCACGAAGAGACGGAACTGGTGCTCAAGGGCCGCCACCAGGGCCAGGCCCCGGAGGTGGACGGCAACGTGCTCATCGTGGGCGGCGAGCCCAGGATCGGCGTCATCCAGACCGTGCGCATCACCCAGGCCCACGCCTACGATCTGGTGGGCGAAGCGGTGGAAGGGGGCGCCGAGGCGGCGGTGAAGGCCTTCGAGGCGGGCTTCAAGGCCCGCAAGGGCCAACGCTGATGCTGGAGTTGAGGAACATCACCCGCACCTACGAGCTGGGCGGGGAGCGGGCCGGGGTCTTCGGCGTTTCGCTGGCGGTGGCGGCGGGCACCGTGGCGGCCCTGGCGGGGCCCAGCGGCAGCGGCAAGACCACGCTGCTGCAGGTGGCGGGGCTGCTGGATGTTCCGGATGAAGGCGAGGTCCTTCTGGAGGGCCGGCTCATCTCGAACCTGCCGGAGCGGGAGCGTTGCGCCCTGCGGTTGGAGCGCCTGGGTTTCGTGTTCCAGTCCTTCAACCTGGTGCCCGTGCTGGATGCCCTGGAGAACGTGATGCTGCCCCTGCAGCTGGCGGGGCGGCCCGAGGCCCGGGAGCGGGCGGAACACCTGCTGGCCCGGGTGGGGCTGGCGGACCGCCGCCACCATCGGCCGGGCCAGTTGAGCGGCGGCCAGCAGCAGCGGGTGGCCATCGCCCGGGCCCTGGCCAACGATCCCAAGGTGGTGCTGGCCGATGAACCCACGGCGGCTCTGGATCATGCCCACGGCGAGCCCCTGCTGGACCTGATGGCCCGGCTGGCCCGGGAAACCGGCGCGGCCTTCCTGATCGCCAGCCACGATCCCATGGTGTTGGACCGGGCCGATGAGGTGCATCGGCTCCGGGATGGTCGCCTGGAGGCCGCACCGTGATCCTCGCCCATCTCGCTTTCCGGAGCGTCCTCCGTCAACGTCGCCGCAGCCTCCTCACGGTGGCCGTGCTGGCCACGGGCTTCCTGGCCCTGGCCCTGGCGGGCGGGTTCGCCCAGCAGACCTTCCAGGGCCTGGCCGAAGGCGCCATTCGCGGCGGCCTGGGCCACGTGCAGATCCTGAACCCAGCCGCCCTGAGTGGCGACGAGGCCCAGAGCCTGGAACACGGCCTGCCCGAGGGCGAGGCCCTGGCGGAGCGGCTGCGCCGGGATCCGGCGGTGGCCGAGGCGCTGCCCCGCATCGCCTTCATGGGGCTGCTCACCGAGGGCGCTCGCAGCGTGGCCTTCCTGGGCACCGGGGTGGATCCGGAGCGGGAGGCCCGGCACATGGCCAGCCTCGACCAGGTGGCCGATGGCGCCCAGGCTCCGGGCGGAGCCGGAAGCCGCTGGCTGTCGGCGGATCCCGATGCTCGCGAGGTGGTGCTGGGCACGGGGCTGGCGGCCAGCCTCAAGGCTTCCGTGGGCAGCCTCCTCACCCTCATGGCCACCACCCGGGACGGCGCCCTCAACGCTGTGGATGTAGAGGTGGTGGGGCTTCAGGATCTGGGCCTCAAGGAACTCAACGACCGCAGCCTCGCCGTGAGTCTGGCCACCGCGGCCCAGCTGGTGGAGGCGGGCCCCGCCCGTTCCCAGATCTCCGTGGTGTTGAAAAGGCCTGAAGCCGCGGCGGCGGAGGCTCCGCGCCTTGCGGCGCTGGCGGGGAAGGAGGCTGCGGCCCTGCCCTGGTTCGAGCGGGCCTCCTTCTACCGGCAGGTGAAGCTGCTCTACCTCGCCATCTTCGGGTTCATGGGGCTGGTGCTGGCCCTGGTGGTGCTGCTGGCCACCGCCAACACCCTGCTCATGAGCGTGATGGAGCGGGTGCGGGAACTGGGCACCCTGCGGGCCCTGGGCCTTCGCCCGGGGCAGCTCCTGGCCCTGCTCCAGTGGGAGGGCGCGCTCCTGGGCCTGGCGGGCAGCGCCGCGGGGCTGGCGCTCACCCTGCTGCTCCGCGCGGGCCTCAACGCCCTGCACCTCCAGCTGCCGCCGCCGCCCGGGACCAGCCACGGCTACGAGCTCAACATCCACTTCGTGCCGATGGTGTACCTGGTGTCCTTCCTGGGGCTCCAGCTGGTGGTGCAGCTCAGCGCCCTGGCGCCGGGCCTGAAGGCGGCCCGCCTGCGGATCACCGACGCGCTGAGGCACGTATGAACCCTCCCGCGCCTGGAGCGGCCCCCCGTTGGGCCTGGGTGGTGGCCACGGGCCTGGGCTCCGGCCGGCTGCGTCCCGCGCCCGGCACCTGGGGGAGCCTCGTGGCCCTCCTGGTCTGGGTGGCCGCCCGCCAGTGGGGCTCCCCCCACCTTGGATCCGGGCTCCAGGCCTGGCTGCTGGGGGCCCTGGCTCCCGCCCTCCTCATCACCCTGGTGGGCGTGCCCGCTTCGGACCGCGTGGCCCGGGCGTCTGGCCGCGAGGATCCGGGCTTCATCGTGATCGATGAGTGGGCGGGCCAATGGATCGCACTGCTGGGCCTCCCTTTCGTGGCCCAGGGCTGGCTGGACCCCTGGCCCCTGCTGCCCTTCGCCCTCTTCCGCCTCTTCGACATCTGGAAGCCGGGCCCCGTGGATGCCGCCCAGCGCCTGCCCGGCGGCTGGGGCATCGTGATGGACGATGTGCTGGCGGGGATCCTGGCGGCCCTGCTCACCGGCGCGGCCTGGATTCTGGTCCGCTGATCAGCCGGAGGTATCCGCCAACAGCTGGGGCCAGACCTGGGGCTCGTTCAGGGCGCCGCTCTCGGTGAAGAAGCGGCTTTCGATGAGGTAGCGGTAGCCCTGCTCGGTGAGGAAGAGCTGGCGGTTGCGGGCGAATTCCTGCTCCGTGGTGTCCTTGCTGATGAGGCTGTAGAAGTAGCTGATGTTCCGGTCGCCCTTGGGGCGGAGGATGCGACCCAGGCGCTGGGCCTCTTCCTGGCGGGAACCGAAGGTGCCGCTCACCTGGATGGCCACGGAGGCATCGGGCAGATCGATGGCGAAGTTGGCCACCTTGCTCACGATGAGCACCCGTAGCTCGCCGGTGCGGAAGGCGGCGAAGAGGCGTTCCCGCTCCTTTTCGGGGGTCTGGCCCGTGAGCACGGGGGCCTTGAGCCGCTTGCCGAGAATGCGGAGCTGCTCCAGGTACTGGCCGATGATGAGGATGTTGTCTCTCGGATGGCCCGCCAGCAGCTCGTCCACCAGGGTCAGCTTCACGCTGTTCTCCGAGGCGATGCGGAAGCGCTGGCGCTGGTCCGCCACGGCGTACTCCATCCGCTCGTCCGTGGGCAGGGGCACCCGGATCTCCAGGCAGTGGGCGGTGGCGATGAAGCCATCCTTCTCCAGCACCTTCCAGGGCACGTCCACCCGCTTGGGGCCGATGAGGCTGAACACGTCTTCTTCCTTGCCGTCCTCCCGCACCAGGGTGGCGGTGAGGCCCAGTCGGCGCTTGGCCTGCAGCTCGGCCACGGCCCGGAAGATGGGGGCCGGGAGCATGTGGACTTCGTCGTAGATCACCAGGCCCCAGTTGGCGGCCTCGAAGAGCTTGAAATGCTCGAAGGGGCCTTCCTTGCTCTTGCGGTAGGTGAGGATCTGGTAGGTGGCGATGGTGACGGGCTTGATCTCCTTGGTGTCGCCCGTGTAGAGCCCGATCTGGTCGTCCGCGAGGCCGGTCTTGTCCAGCAGCTCCTGCTTCCACTGCTTCACGGCCGTGACGTTGGTGGTGAGCACCAGGGTGTGGGTCTGGAGCCGGGCCATGCAGCCGATGCCGATGACGGTCTTGCCCGCGCCGCAGGGCAGCACCAGCACCCCGGCGCCGCCTTCGGGCCCGCCGCCCGCGTGGAAGACATCCACCGCGGCCTTCTGGTAGGAGCGCAGCCCGAAGGGGCGGCCCGAGCCCAGCAGATGTTCCCTCAGTTCGAAGGGCAGGGGATCGCCGGCCTTGAAGCCCGCCAGATCCTGCACCGGATGGCCCAGGCGGATGAGCTGGAGCTTTACCTCGCCTCGGCTGCCGTCCTTCAGGTAGATGCCCTTCTGGTCCGGGTAGGGCTCGTCCAGCAGGCCGAAGAGGCTCTTCTGGTGCTCCAGCTCCCAGAACAGGCCGCGGTCGTCCATTTCGAGAGCCAGCCGCTCTCCCTTGCGCACCAGGCGCAGCCTCCCGTAGCGGGTGCCGTGGTCCTGGATCTCCTGGATCAGGTTCTGGGGCACCGGGTACTTGGACCACCGTTCCAGGGTGGCCGCCATCTCCTCGCTGGAAACGCCGGAGGCGGATGCGTTCCACAGGGAGAGCGGGCTGATGCGGAAGGTGTGGATGTGTTCGGGACTCTTCACCAGTTCCGCGAATCGACTCAGCTCGTCGCGCACCTGCTCGAAGGCCGGGTGCGCCACCTCCAGGAGCAGCGTGCGATCGCTCTGGACGATGAGGGGATTGTCGGGACGGTGGGCGATCACGGTTGGGTACACCCCAAACCTTCGAGCCTAGGGCTCCCGCTGGAGAGGGTCAACGAAGGTTTGTACGACGGCGCAGGGGTGGGAAAATCCGGGCTGGATCAGGGCCCGGTTCCATGGGAAACTGATCGATCGCCTGCAGGTGCAGGTGGCGGGATGGATGCATGCCCTTGACCTACTACCGGCTCCTTTCCAGCTGCACCGACGATCAGCTCCGCCTCATCTGCGAGCGGCGCAAGCTGCCCGTTCCGGCCCGGTGGGAAGAGGATGCGGAGGGCCGCACGCGGCTGCTGAAAACCATGGCCTACCACCTGGAGGACAACCGCCAGCTCACCAACACGCTGGCGGATCTGGACTCGGGCCGGCTGCGGGAACTCAAGCGTCTGGCGGCCGGAGAGGCGGCCCAGGATGACGCGGCGGTGAAGGATCTGATGGCCCTGGGCCTGGTGGTTCCCGACGCGGGTGTCCGGGTGGTGCCGGAGCGGGTGGCGGACGCCCTGGAAGACTTCGACGATTCGGCCCTGGATTTCCAGGCGGAGGACACGGTGCCGCTGGCGGCGGTGCGGCCCTTCGGCTTCGCGCTGGCCCTGACCTCGGTGCTGCTCCGGTGCATGAGCGGGCTCCGCATCCTCAAGGGTGGCCTGCCTGCGAAGAAGGAGCTGGGCCAACTGCTCAACCGCAACGCCCTGCTTTCCGAGGAGCGGGACGCGACCCTCCTCTTCGCCCTGCTGCACCGCCTGGGTCTGCTCTGGAGCCGCGAGGGCCGGGTGGACACGCTGCTGCCGGCCGTGCTGGCGCAGCCCCCCCGCTGGGTGGTGGAGCGGGCCTTCGCCAAGCTGCTGGAGGACGATCTCAAGCTCTGGAACATGCCTCCGGCGGAGGATCGGCGCTTCCTGATGGAACACCTGCTGGAGCGCCGGGGGCAGGTGCTCCAGGTGCAGCCCTTCCTGGCCTTCCTGCGCACCCTGCATCCGCTGGATCCCGAACGCACCCGCACGGTCTTCCTTCCCTTCCTGCGGCGCATGGGGCTGGTGGCCATGGATCCCGCCGGGGTCTGCGTGCAGCTCACGGAGCATGGCGAGGCTCTGGCCCAGGAGTACCTGTTCCGGGATCACCGGGGCACCGAAGGCCACTGGGCGCCCCTGCTGGCGGACCAGCCCCTGGTGGTCCAGCCCACCCTGGAACTTCTCACCCCGGTAGTGCAGCATCCCCACCGCCTGATGCTCCTGGCCCAGCTCGGAGAGGTGGAGGCCCTGGATGCCATGGTGGGGCTGCGGATCGGGCCGGACACGCTGGTGCGGGCCCTGGATGCCGGGGTTCCCGTGGACGAGCTCCGGGCGCGGCTCGGGGCGGGGGGCACGGCTCTGCCCCAGACCCTGCGTCAGCTCCTGGACGATCTGGAGGATCGCCTGGGCGAGGTGGAAGTCCAGCAGGGGGTCCGTCTGGTGCGCGCGCGGACGCCCCATCTGGCGGAGGAACTGCGGGTGCGGCCGGAGCTGGCCTCCCTGGGACTGGAAGCCATCTCGGACACGGTCATGGAGGTGAAGGGACCCGGCAATGCCTTCGCGCTGCTCAAGCAGGCGGGCTTCCTTCCCAAGCCGGGCCGATTCCTTCCCGTGAGCCTCGATGGGGACGAATCCCTCTACGTGTGGGCCCTGGCTTGTCTTGCCTTCATCCACGAGAAGGGGATGAACCACCACCTGGAGCCCGTCCGCCAGTTGATCCACCAGACCCTGGGCCGCATCCAGGCCGAGGATCCGGTCCTCTTCCAGGAGGTGAACCGCCGGGTTCCCATGCTGAACCTGGGCGGAGGCACTCAGCCCACGGAGGAGACTCACCGCATCCTGGAATATGCGGTGGAGCACAACCTGGTGGTGGAACTGAGCTACATGCCCCTGGCGGCCCACCGGGCCCAGGCGCGCCGGGTGACCCCCGTCTCCCTGGACGCCGAGCACCTGCGGGGCTTCTGCCACCTGCACCAGGAGGAAATGAGCTTCCGCCTCACGCGCATCGTGGGGGTCCGGCTGCTCAACGAAAAGGGCTATGCGCCCAGCCTCCAGACCCAGGCGGTGTGATCACTCCGCAAGGTCCTGCAGGCGCTTGTCGATCCGTTCGGCCATGCGCTCCAGCAGGTCCTTCAGCTCGGCCTTCCCTTCCTTCTGGTCCTTGTCCTGCTTGCGCTCCAGCTGCAGCACGGATTTCTGGAGCTGGTTCACCAGCCCCTTGAGTTCATCCAGGTCGTCCAGGACCTGGCCCATGCGGCCGTCTGGCGGACGGCTGTTGCTGAAGACCGCCATGCCCGCCAGCACGGCGGCCAGGGCCGAAAGCATCAGGATGAGGACCAGCAGGACATTCATGGCGGGCTCCCTCCCCGCATCCTAGCGGAAGGGAGCCCGCAGGGAAGATCGCGGATCAGCGGCGGTCCTTGACGGTCACGGCGCCCTGGAGGCCCGGCAGGGCGGCCTTGTCGGCGGGGATCACCAGTTCCTTGCCCTTCGGATCGGCAGGCCGGATCGTTTTGCGGGCGGTCTGGAGGGCTGGCTGGATCTGGGCATCCTCCTGGACCCGGGAGAGTTCCTGGCGCACGGCCACGAGCTGGGCTTCGTGGTTCTGGCGCTGGGCCTCCAGATCCCGGGCCAGGGTGTCGGCCCGGTGCTTCTGGGCAAAGCCCCAGGCGCCCAGTCCCACGGCGGCCAGGGCGAAGGGCAGTCCTGCAGCCAGCAGCAGGCGGGAGGGACGCCGCAGGGGCACCACCCGGCGGCGGCGCTCGGCTTCCTGGCGGAGGGAATCCGCCAGGGCGTTGAGTTCGGGGGTGGGTTCACCGGCGAGCAGGGGCGCTTCAGGCATGCCCAGAAGGCCCTGGAGTTCGGCGCGGAGCATCTGATCGTCGTCGGACTCGTGGCGGGCGGGATCAAGCCAGGGCATGGACGCCTCCGTTGGGGTTCATCAGGTCGCGGAGCTGGGCCTTGGCCCGGTGAATGCGGGTTTTCACAGTGGCTTCCGGAATGGCCAGGATGTCCGCGATCTCCCGGATGGAGAGGCCCTCCACCACGAAGAGCCACAGGGCCTCCCGGAAGGTGGGGGACAGGGCCCGCATGCGCTCGCGGACCTCGCGGGACAGGAGCTGGTCCTCGGCCTCGGGGCCGCGGCCGGGCTCCATCACCACCTCCAGGCTGAGGTTCTGGTTCTTCATGGGGCGGCGTTCGGTGAGGGCCAGGGTGCGGACGGTGCCGTAGAGGAAGGCCGTGGGGTGCTCCACGGGCTCCGCGCGCTGCATGAGGATGACGAAGGCTTCCTGGGCGATGTCCTCGGCGTAGGTGGCTCCATAGCGGGTGGCGTAGTTCACCAGCCGCGGGTAGAGCGCCGCGAAGGCTTCGTGGAAGTCGGTTGTGGATCCAAAAGGTGTCAGGGGAAGGGCCTCGGGGGGCATGGGTGCTCCGAAGGTTCAATGCGCCGGGGCGAGGGGAGGTTCCGGGCCCGGGCTACGGGAAGCCGGACCCGTTAGTCTAGGAGCATGGACGGAGGCCTCAAGGACTGGCGGGACACCCTGGAGGACCTGGGACTCCTGGGTCTGGTCCCGCCGCCTCCGGATCCTTCCCTGCGTC
>MWBB01000033.1 GCA_002068835.1 Acidobacteria bacterium ADurb.Bin340
CCATGCGGGAGCTGGGGCCCGAGGCGCCCCGCCTCCACCGGGAGACGGGCGTGGCCCTGCGCTCCACGGGGCTCCGCCGCCTCTGGGCCTACGGCGACTTCGCGCCGGAGCTGGCCGAAGGCTTCGGCCGGGGCGCCCAGGCCTTCCCCGACTTCGACACCCTGGCCGCCTCCGGCGATGGGCTGGACGCACTGCCCGTCGGCGCCCGCATCCTGGTGAAGGGCAGCCGCTTCTGGCGCTCCGAGCGGGCTGTGGCCTGGATCCTCGACCGTTTCGACCCCCTCCGTTCCTGATGAGGTTTGCCGCATGATTCCCTGGATCTTCCAGCATTTCCGCGACCTTCTGCCCGGCGCCACGGTCTTCCGCTACGTGACCTTCCGGGCGGCCCTGGCGGCGGCCACGGCCTTCCTGCTCTCGCTTCTGCTGGGCCCGCTGGTGATCCGCACCCTCAAGCGGCTGAAGATGGGCCAGCACATCCGGGAGGAGGGCCCCCAGCACCACCAGAGCAAGGCGGGCACGCCCACCATGGGCGGCATCCTGGTGCTGCTGGTGATCCTGCTCTCCACGCTGCTGTGGTGCGACCTCAAGAGCGGCGCCATCTGGGTGGCGCTCATGGCCCTGCTGGGCTTCGGCTGCGTGGGGGCCTTCGATGATGCCCAGAAGCTGCTCAAGCGGCAGAACCTGGGCCTGCGCTCCTGGCAGAAGATGCTCCTGCTCACGGTGATCTCCCTGGTGGTGGGCGGGCTCATCCTCCACTTCGGCCTGCGGGGACAGGCCACCAGCCAGCTTTCCATGCCCTTCTTCAAGAACTTCCGCCCCGATGTGGGGATCTTCCTGCTGCCCTGGATCTGGCTGGTGATGGTGGGTACCAGCAATGCCGTGAACCTTACGGATGGCCTGGACGGCCTGGCCATCGGCGGGATGCTGGTGGTCGCCCTCACCTTTGCCCTGCTGGCCTACGTGGCGGGCCACGCGCGCATGGCGAACTACCTCTTCGTGCCCTTCGTGCCCGGCGGCGCCGAACTGACGGTCTTCATGGGGGCCATGGCCGGGGCCTCCCTGGGCTTCCTGTGGTTCAACGCCCACCCGGCCGAGGTCTTCATGGGCGATACGGGCAGCCTGGGCCTGGGCGGCGCCCTGGGGGCCGTGGCCCTCATGATCAAGCAGGAACTGCTGCTGGTCATCGCCGGGGGCGTGTTCGTGCTGGAGGCCGTCAGCGTCATCCTCCAGGTGGGTTCCTACAAGCTCCGGGGCGGCAAGCGCATCTTCCGCATGGCGCCTTTCCACCACCACCTGGAGCTGGGCGGCCTCAAGGAGACCAAGGTGGTGATCCGCCTCTGGATCACCGCCATCGTGTGCTCGATCCTGGCGCTCTCCTCCCTGAAGCTGCGGTAGGGCTTCGTCAAGCCTTGAATTTCGTTTTAATTTCGCCATGCTGGTACCCCCGGGAGGTGGTCCGTGCTGGCGATGTGGGTTCCCGAACTGCCGTTCCAGCTGGCGGGGCAGCGGGAGCCCGCGCTGCGGGAACGGCCCCTGGCCTTCCTGGGGCCTGAGCCCTCACGCACGCCCAGCCTCTGGTTCGTGAACCGCCGGGCCAAGGCCGAGGGGATCCGGGGCGGGCTGTCCCTGGACGAGGCCCTGCGTCGCTGCCCGGGGCTGCGGGTGCTGGATCCGGCCCCCCAGACCTGGTGGGAGGCCCAGGCCTCCCTGGAGGGTTTCCTCCAGCGCTGGACGCCCCAGGGCCAGTTCCTGCGCCTGGGGGAGGCCCTGGTGGAGCTGGCCGGGACGGAAGGCCTCTTCGGGCCGGAGAGGGATGCGGCCCGGCGCCTGCACCGGGAGTTCCAGACCAGCCACGGATGGGTGAGCCACGGCGGTCTGTCCGCCAGCGCCACCGCCGCCCGGCTGGCCGCGGAGCAGGAGCAGGATCTGGCCTGGATCCCCGCGGGCCAGGAGGCCGGCTTCCTGGCGCCCCGCTCCCTGCGGCGCCTGCGGGAGCTGCCGCCCCGACTGCACCTGCGCTTCCAGCGCCTGGGGCTGCAGACCTTCGGGGATGCCCAGCCCCTCACGGTGGCCCTGTGGCAGGAGCTGGTGCCGCCGCCCCTGGCGCCCCGCCTGCGGGAACAGGTCCGGGGCGAGGACCGCCCGCGCCTGCCCCTGCTGGGGGAGCGGCCCGGCACCTCGCGCCACCCTTGGCGCCTGGAGCCGCCCCGCCTGCCGGAGGCTGTGGACCTGGCGGCCTGGGGCCTCCAGCGCCTCTGGGAGGATCCCCGGCATCCCCGCAAGCTCGCCCTGCGGTGGTGGGATGTGGATGGCGAGCCCCACTTCTGGAGGGCTCCGGAGGACGCGCTGGCCCAGCCGCCCCTGGCTCTGGCCCGAGCCCTGGAGGCGGCCTTTCGGAGCCTCGCCACGCGGCGCATCCTCGTGCGGGAGGTGGAGCTGCGCATCGGCTGGGGCCTGGGCCGTCCGCGAACCCTCTTTCCCGAAGCCCGGGCCCAGAAGCTGGAGCGCCTGGAGCCCGCCCTGGCCCGGCTGCGCCGCCGCTTCCCCGCCGCCCCCGTGCTGCCCGGCTGGGCGGCGCCGTGACATGTTCGCCCTGGGCATCAGCGATTTCTCGGTGGGCGAGGGCGTCTACCCCGCCAGCCTGCTGGTGCGCCTGGCCCGGAGCCTGGGCTACCGGGATCTGGTGGCCTGGGATCCGGGTCTGCACGGATGGGCGCGGCTGCGGGAGGCCCAGGAGGCCCCCCAGGAGGCGCGGCGCCTCCTGGGTCAGCCGCCGGATCCGGAGCTGGAGGCCTTTCGCCTCCACGTTGGCGCCCGGTTCACCTGGCGGGGTCATGCCCTGGGGGCCCTGCCGGTTTCCCACGGGGGCTACGCCGCCCTCAACCGCCGTCTCACGGCCCAGGCCTTCGAGGCGGCGCCGGAGCTGCGCCCGCCAGGACTTGGGGATCCGGCGCTCGGGGATCCGGGGCCGCCCGAAGGCTGCCTCCTGCTGGCGGAAACCCGTGCGGGCCTGGAGGCCCTGTGCCGCGAGGGCTTCGAGGCGGCCCTCCTGGCCCATCCCCGCCGGGCCTCGGAGGCCCGGGAAGCCCTGGCGGCGGGCCTGAGGGTGGTGGCGCCCCAGGCACTGCGCTTCCGAACCGCCGAAGGCTTCGAGCTGCACCGCCTCAAGCGGGCCATCGCCACCCAGGACACGGTGCCCCGGGTGGAGCCCCTCTGGGATCCCCGGGATGGGGCCGTGGCCCGTTCGGACTGGGAGGCCCGCTTTCCCGCCTGCGATCCCCGCGTGCAGCGGGCCACGGCGGAGATGCTGGAGCGGGTGCGAGGCTGGCGTCTGCCCTGGGGCGAACGGTGGGTCATCGGTCGGCCCCTGGGGCTGGAGGCGGCGGACCTGGATGCCCTGCTGGAGGCCCGGGTGCGGGAGGGCCTGCGGCGCCCGGACCGACCCGTGGCCGGCGATGCGGAGGCCCGGCTGCGCCAGGAGCTGGCGCTGATCCGCGAGAAGCAGTTCGCGTCCTACTTCCTGCTGATCCAGGACCTCCTCGCTGCCGCCCAGCCCGAGGCCGGCATCTGCGGCCGGGGCAGCGGGGCCGCCAGCCTGGTGGCCTACGCCCTGGGCCTCACCAACGTGGATCCCGTGGGCACTGGGCTGCTCTTCGAACGCTTCCTCACGCCCCAGCGCACCGATCCCCCGGACATGGACCTGGATTTCGCCTGGGATGAGCGGGACCGGGTCATCGCCAAGGCCTTCGAGCGCTACGGGCGGGACCGGGTGGCCATGGTGGCCAACCACGCCTTCTTCAAGACCCGGGGCGCCCTGCGGGCCGTGGCCCAGGCCCACGGGCGGCCCGAGGCGGAGCTGAAGCAGCTCAGCGACCGGAGCCGGGGCTGGGAGGGCGGGCTGGCGGGCCTGCCGGAGGTCCATCCCTGGCGGCCCCTGCTGGCCTGGGCGGCGCGCCTGAAGGGCCACTTCCACCAGCTGTCCGTGCATCCCGGCGGCATTGTCATCGCCCCCGGGCCCCTGTGGGAGCACGCGCCCTTCCAGCCGGCCCCCGCCAAGGAGGGCGTGGCCATCACCCAGTGGGACAAGGAGGGGGTGGAGGGCTACGGCCTCGTGAAGCTGGACCTCCTGGGGAACCGCAGCCTGGCGGTGATCCGCGATGCCTGCGCCGTGCTGGGGAGTCGGGTGCCGCCGGATTTCGCCGCCGCCGCCCGCAAGGATGCCCCTACCCAGCACCTCCTGGCCCAGGGCGACAGCATGGGTGTCTTCTACGTGGAAAGCCCTGCCATGCGCCAGCTCCAGCAGCGGGTCCACCGGGGGGATTTTGAAACGCTGGTGATTCATTCCAGCCTTATCCGTCCCGCCGCCTGGCGCTGGGTGAACCGCTATGTGGCGCGGGTCCGGGGCGAGGAGGCCTGGGCGCCGCCGGATCCCGTCTTCGAGGACCTGCTTTCCGAAAGCTTCGGCGTGCTCATCTACCAGGAGGACGTGCTGAAGGTTTGCGTGGCCCTGGCGGGCTGGAGCTACGACGAGGCGGAGCGGCTGCGGAAGCTCCTGGGCAAGGCCGACTGCAACGAGAAACTGCCCCTCTTCGAGGCCCGCTTCCGGTCCGGCGCGGCGGCCAAGGGCGTGCGCCCGGAGGTGGTGGACGAAGCCTGGGACATGATCCGCACCTTCCAGGGCTACTCCTTCTGCAAGCCACACTCCGCCTCGTACGCCCAGGTGAGCTTCCAGAGCGCCTGGCTGAAGGCCCATCACCCCGCGGCCTTCTTCGCCTCGGTCATCACGAACCAGGGCGGCTTCTACCCCGCCATCGCCTACCTGGGGGATGCCCGGCGCCACCGGCTGGTGGTGCGGGGACCCGATGCCAATGCCTCCGCCTGGCCCTTCACCGCCGAAGGCGAGCAGGCGGTCCGCGTGGGGTTGATGCAGGTGCAGGGCGCCCGGGCGGAGGAGGTGCAGGCCCTGCTGGAGGACCGCGAACGGAACGGCCCCTTCGCGGGTCTGGACGACCTGCTGGCCCGGGTGGGGCTGAGCCTGCCCACGGTGGAGGCCCTCTGCGCCGCCGGGGCCTTCGATCGCTGGGCGCCGGACGGCGACCGCACGCGCCTGCTCTGGAGCCGCCTGGGGGGCGTGCCGCCGGGGGTGCGGCCCCGGCCCACGGATCCCTTCGATCGGGCCGACCTGGAGATGGAAACCCTGGGCCTCACCCTGGAACTGCACCCCGCGGCCCTGGCCCGGCACCGCCGGGGCGGCGGCACGGACCGCCTGGCCAACGCTGCCCAGCCTGGGCGGCGCCTGCGCTGCTGGGCCCTGGTGGTGGCCGAAAAGGTGGTGGGCACCCGCACCGGGGAGGCCATGCAGTTCGTCACCCTGGAAGACGAAACGGGCCTCGCCGAAGCCGTGGCCTTTCCGGACGCCTTCCGGCGCCGCCGTCGGCCCTGCCGCGTGGGCGACGTGCTGAACATCCAGGGCCGCAGCACCCGGCAGGACAACCTGGCGGTGCTGGAGCTGGGGTGACCTACCCCAGCCGCAGCGGCTCCGGCTCGCCGAAGATGAACCCCTGGCCCCAGGGCACGTCGGCGTCGCGCACGGCCTGGAGCTCCTCGCCGGTCTCGATGCCTTCGGCGATGTAGCCCACCTTCATGCGCTCCGCGAAAACGGCCAGGGCGTTGAGCAGGGCGGCCTGGTAGGGGCGGCGGTGCACGTGCTGCACGAGACTGCGGTCCACCTTGATGAAATCCGGGGCGATGCGGGCCATGTGGGCCAGGCTCGCCACGCCGGAGCCCAGGTCGTCCACGGCCACCCGCACCTCGATGGAGCGCAGGCGCGCGGCGTAGCCCTCCAGGTCGTCCATGTGGTGATGGCTGAAGCCTTCGGTGATCTCCAGCACGATGCGGTGGGGCGGGATGGAGAGGTTCCAGAGCCAGGGCCTCAGGCGGTCCCAGAAGGTGGAGGTGGCCAGGGTGAGGGGATGGAGGTTCACGAAGACCAGGTGGTCCGTTACGGGGTGATGGGCCAGGGCCTCGAACACAGCGCCCAGGCACACGAGGTCCAGCTGGGTGCGCATCTCCGGCGCCAGGGTCAGATCCTCCAGCAGGGCGCCCACGGTGCGCATGCGGCCGTCCGCATCCTCGAAGCGGGTGAGCACTTCCTGGGCCGCCATGTGGCCCGTCTGGAGGTCGATGATGGGATGGGCGTAGGTCACCGCCGAGCGTTGGCCGCTCAGGATGCTGCGGAGGATCTCCTGCGTGTCGGGCCGTCCCATGACATCCATTGTGCAAAAAAACGGCCTTCCGTGACGAGGGCGTGTCTTTTCTGGACACTGAGGGGCGGGAGGACTCATGGCCAGGACGGTGGTGATCGGCGCGGCGCGGTCCGGTCTGGCGGCGGTCGGCCATTTGTCGCGGTCGGGCCGGGACGTGGTCCTCACGGATCGCAAGGCGGAACCCGAACCCGACCTGGTTGCCCAACTGGGCCGCCTCGGGGTGCCTGGCGTGTGGGGCAGCCATCCCCTCAGCCTGCTGGAGGACTGCGAGGAAGTGGTGCTGAGCCCCGGGGTGCCGCCTTCGATGCCCTTCGTGATGGAGGCCTTGGGCCGGGGCATCCCCGTGACCGGCGAACTGGAGGTGGCCCACCGCGCCCTGCGGGCCCAGGATCCTGAGGCCCGCATCCTGGCGGTGACAGGGACCAACGGCAAGAGCACCACCACGGATCTGCTGGCCCATCTTCTGCGGACCGCGGGCCTTCCCGCCGCCGCCTGCGGCAACCTGGGTACGCCCCTCACGGAAGCGCTCGAAGGCGCGAGGTCGGGCACCCGATACGCCCTGGAGTGCAGCAGCTACCAGCTGGAAACCGTGCGGGGCTTCCGGGCGGAAGGCGCGGCGCTGCTGAACCTCACGCCGGACCACCTGGCCCGCCACGGCACGCTGGAGGCCTACCTGGCGGCCAAGCTCCGCATCTTCGAGCGGCAGGGCCCGGAGGATGTCCGCGTGCTGCCCCTGGAGGCTCGCTGGGACGTCCCGGGGCAGGGCCGAACGCTCCATTTCGGCTGGCGGGAACCCGACGGCGACGGTGCCTGGTGTGGCGGGGACGGCCGCATCCGCCTGAACGAATCAGGCGCGGTCCTGGATCTGCTGCACCGTTCCGACCTGCGCATCCCCGGCGACCACAACGTGGAGAACGCGCTGGCGGCCCTCCTGCTGGCCCGCCACGGGGGGGGAGCCCTGGAGGCCCTGGCGGAGGGGCTGCGCACCTACCCCGGGCTGGCCCACCGCATCGCCTTCTGCGCGGAACGGCATGGCGTCCGGGTCTACAACGATTCCAAGGGCACCAACGTGGATGCCACCCTCACGGCCATCCGTGCGCTGCCGGGGCCGCTCGTGCTGCTGCTGGGCGGCGAGGACAAGGGGGCCAGCTACGCGCCCCTGGAGGCGGCGCTGGACGGCAGGCTGCGGAAGCTCGTCTTCCTGGGGGACGCCATCCCCCAGCTCCAGCGCGACCTGGGCCATCTGCCCCACGCCACGGAATGGGCCTTCGATGCGGCGGTGGCTTTGGCCTTCCAGGCCGCCCAGCCCGGCGATCAGGTGCTGCTCTCCCCGGCCTGCGCCAGCTTTGACCAGTTCCGCAACTTCGAGCACCGGGGCGAACATTTCGAGGCGCTGGCCCGGGCCTGGGCGGAGAGCTGAGTCCCTTCAGCCCAGCCGCCCCTGGGCCTTCAGCAGGGCTTCCACGGGGGCCACATCCTCGGGAGTGTCCACGCCCAGGCTCAGGTGGGGGGTTTGGGCCACGCCGATGGCCAGACCGGCGGCGAGGGCCCGGAGCTGCTCCAGCATCTCGATGCGCTCCAGCGGGTGCGGCGCCATTCCGGTGAAGGTTTGGAGGGCTGCGGGACGGTAGGCGTAGATCCCAAGGTGGCGCTTGAACAGGCCGAGCTGGCCTGGCTCCATCCAGGGGCGGAAGTCCGCTTCGAAGCGGCTGCTGTGACGGAGGTAGGGGATGGGGCTGCGGCTGAAGTAGAGGGCCCGCCGCCGGTCGTCCGTGACCACCTTCACGGCATTGGGATTGAACAGTTCCTCCGGCGAGTGGAAGGCGCAGGCGGCGGTGCCCATGGGCAGATCGGGCTGCTCTTCCATGAGGCGCACCACCGCCGCGATGGTTTCGGGGTGCATGGCGGGCTCGTCCCCCTGGATGTTGATCACGAGATCGAAGGCTCCGCCCAGCAGGCCCAGCGCGGCCGCCACACGGTCGGTGCCGGAAGGCAGGGCGGGGTCCGTGAGGACCACCTCGCCCTCGAAATCGTTCACGGCGGACTGGATGCGTTCGTCGTCCGTGGCCACCACCACGCGATCCACGCCGCGGGCTTGCCGAGCGGCCTCCCACACCCACTGGATCATGGGGCGCCCGGCGATGAGGGCCAGGGGCTTGCCGGGGAAGCGGCTGGCGGCAAAACGGCTGGGCAGGACGGCGAGGGTGCGCATGGGATCTCCCGCGGATGGGGGCCTTGATCATACAGAGCGCAAGGTCTGCGGGCACGTTGATGGCCAAGGGCCGAACCGTGTGGCATCATCGCTGGTTCGACCTTTGCAAGCACGCAGGAGGTTCCCTTGACCCGCAGCCTGACTCATTCCGTGGGCATCACTGCCACCGGCCAGTTCTATCCCGAGCGCATCGTCACCAACAAGGACATTGCGGCCATGGTGGATACCACCGACGAGTGGATCACCACCCGGACCGGCATCCACCAGCGCCGCTGGGTGGAGCCCGGGGTGGGCTCTTCGGATCTGGGGGCGGCGGCCCTCAAGATGGCCCTGGCCAATCGCGGCGTGGGCGCCGACACCCTGGATGCCATCGTTGCCTGCACGGTGACGCCGGACATGATGTTCCCCTGCACGGCGGCCCTCATCCAGGACAAGGTGGGCGCTTCCAAGGCCTACGGGTTCGACTTGAATGCCGCCTGCTCCAGCTTCCTTTTCGGCCTCAGCACAGCCGCGGCCATGGTGGCCAGCGGGGCGGTCCAGCGGGTGGCCGTGGTGGGCTGCGATGTGATGACCTCCATCATGAATCCCCAGGACCGCAACACCGTGGTGCTCTTCGGAGATGGCGCAGGCGCCGTGATCGTGGAACGGGTCGAGGAGGGCTACGGCATCCTGGATTTCGAGAACCGGGTGGATGGCAGCGGCGCCCCCTACCTCTGCATGCCCGCCGGGGGCTCCCGCAAGCCCGCCAGCGCCGAGACCGTGGCGGCCGGCGAGCACTACATCCACCAGCAGGGCCAGGAAGTCTTCAAGAACGCCGTGCGCGAGATGGCCGAGGTGAGCCGCCTCATGCTGGACCGCAACGGGGTGGATCCGAAGGATCTCGGCCTGTTCATTCCCCACCAGGCCAACCACCGCATCATGGAGGCCGCCGCCAAGCGCCTGGAACTGCCGGCGGAGCGGATGGCCAACAACATCACCCAGTACGCCAACACCACGTCCGCCACGCTGCCCACGGCCCTGCACCAGAGCCTGGAGGCCGGCAAGGTGAAGAAGGGCGACTACATCGTGTTCGCGGCCTTCGGGGCCGGCTTCACCTGGGGCGGCATGCTGATGAAGTGGGCCTACTGATCCGATCGTGCGGATCATCGCGGGGCGCCTGAAGGGGCGGCGGCTGCAGCAGCCGCCCCCGGGCGACTTGGCCATCCGGCCCACCTCGGACCGGGCCCGGGAGGCCCTGTTCTCGATCCTGGAGGCCCGTCCCAGAGGCGCCTTCGTGGACCTGTTCGCGGGAACGGGAGCCGTGGGACTGGAAGCCTGGTCCCGGGGCTTCGGGCCGGTGATCTGCGTGGAGCGGGATCCCAAGGCCTTCGCCCTGATCCAGTCCAACGCCCAGGGGACCGAGGTGCAGGCGCTGCGGGCGGATGTCCGGCGCCTGCGGAAGGACGCCTTCGGGGGCGTGGCGGTGCTGTTCGGGGATCCGCCCTATGCGGAAGCGGCCGCCTCCCTTGAGGCGGTGGCGCCGAACCTGGATGCCTGGATGGATCCGGAAGGCCTGCTGGTCTGGGAATCGGCTGAGCGCGGGGAACTGCCGGCTCTTCCGGGGTGGGAATGCTTCGACCAGCGCCGCTACGGCGCGGCCTGCTTCCATTTCTGCCGCAGGCGGTAGACTCGATCCCGTTCCAGCCTTCCGAGCGAGCCGAGTCCCTTCATGCCGCGACTGTCCATCAAGACCAAGTTCATGGCCGTCATCGGCCTGCTGGTGGGCACGTTCGTGATCTACAACGCGGTGCTGTACCCCCGGCGGGTGGAGGCGCAGATCCGCCACCAGTCCCAGATGAGTGCCCGGCAGGTGGTGGAGACCGCCAGCTACGCGCTGGCGCCGGCCCTGGGGGCCCGGAACCAGGAGGACATCGCGCGGGTGCTGGAAGGGGTGAAGAACATTCCGGCCTTCAGCTTCAGCGCGGTGTTCGACGAACAGGGGCAGCAGGTGGATTCGACCCCCGCGACCCCGGCCTGGGTCCGGGAATACCGGAAGAACGACGGGCTTTCCCGGGCCTTCACCCGGGAGGACGGCAAGCTGGTGGCCATCGCGCCGATCTTCCTGCGGGAGCCCCACCAGGACAAGGTGGGAACGCTGGTGCTGGGCTTCACCACCGAGGACATCCAGCGGGCCGTGAAGGACAACATCCTGCTGGGGCTGTGGGTTGGTGCCGGCATCCTGGCCCTGGGGGCGGGCCTGGCGGCGTTCCTGGAGCGGCGCTACATCCGGCCCCTGCAGCAGCTCACGGCCGCAGCCCAGCAGGTGTCCCAGGGGAACCTGGATGGCGTGGCCGTGGTGGTGACCAGCCGCGACGAGCTGGAGGACCTGAGCCGCAGCTTCGACCTGATGACCCATCGCCTGCGGGTGAGCCGGGACGAGATCGAACGCCAGAACCGCCTGCTGGAATTCCGGGTGCAGGAGCGCACCCGGCAGCTCATGGAAACCATCTGGGAGCTGGAGGAGATCCGCACCAACCTGGAGCAGCTGGTTCAGGAGCGCACCCGCAACCTGGAGCAGAGCCGGGGGGAACTGAAGGCCTGGGCCGATACCCTGGAGGAGAAGGTCCGGGAGAAGACCCAGGAGCTGATGGAGCTCAACGAAAGCCTGCTGGAGAGCTTCCAGAAGCTGCAGCAGGTGGATCGCCTGAAAGACGACTTCCTCGCCAACATGAGCCACGAGCTGCGCACGCCGCTCAATGCCGTGATCGGCTTCTCGGGGCTGCTGCTGCAGGAGGGCCCCGACCGGCTGCCCGAGGACGTTCGTGAGGACCTGGGCATCATCCACCAGAACGGCCGGACCCTGCTCTCCATGATCGATTCGATCCTCGACCTTTCGAAGATGGAGGCCGGCAAGTTCGAGATCGAACTGGCGGAAGTGGATCCCGTGGCCGTGGTGGAGGAGGTCCGCTCCCTGGCTGCGGGGCTCATCCTGGAGAGGCCCGTGGCCTTCCTGTTCGAGCCGCCGGCCTTCCACGCGCGGGTGCTGGGGGATGCGGTGCGCCTGAAGCAGGTGATCACCAACCTCGTGGGCAACGCCATCAAGTTCACCGAGCAGGGCGAAGTGCGCGTGACGATGGCCCACGACCGGAAGGTGCTCCGCATCGCCATCCAGGACACGGGCATCGGCATGAGCCGCGAGGAGATGTCACGGCTCTTCCGGCCCTTCCAGCAGGTGGACAGCAGCATCACCCGGCGTTTCGGCGGCACGGGATTGGGCCTGGCGCTCTCCCAGCGCCTGATGAGCCTCATGGGAGGCCACATCCTGGCCGAAAGCGAGAAGGGCAGGGGCAGCACCTTCACTGTGGAGATGCCCCTGCGCTCCCTGGAGGAAGCATGACCCGCCGGATCCTCTGCATCGAGGACAACCCCATCAACTGGCGGCTGGTGCAGCGGCTGCTGGTCCAGGCCGGGTACGAGATGCACTGGGCCGAGGAGGGCCTCCGGGGCTACGAGATGGCCCTTGAGCTGAAACCCGACCTCGTGCTGCTGGACATCAACCTGCCAGGGCTTTCGGGGTTCGAGATCGCCACCAAGTTTCGCCAGCATCCGGAGCTGAAGGGCATGCCCATCGTGGCCCTCACGGCCAAGACCCTCAAGAGCGACCGGGAAACGGCGCTGGTGGCGGGATGCGATGGATTCATCCCCAAGCCCATCGATCCCTTCACCTTCGTGGACCAGGTGGGCGCCTATCTGGGGGGGCAGCGGGAGCGTGTGGAGGAGGCCCGGGAAGGCGAAGTGCTCCGCAGCTTCAACGTGCAGATGCTGGAGCACCTGGAAAGCCAGTTGCGGGAGGCCCAGGAGGCGAACCACAAGCTGGTGGAAACCCAGCAGGAACTGGAGCGGCGCAACCGCAGCCTGGCCCGCCTCCTCGCGTTCGGGCAGGGCCTGCTCGCGGAGCACCATCCCCGCAGCCTGATGGCGCGGGTGCTGGATCAGATGCGCCGCGAGGTGGGGGCCGATCGGGTGCTGGCCTATCGCCTCCACCCCAGTGGCGGGTACTGGGAAGGCATCCAGGACGAGGGCTCCGGGGTGACGGATCTTCCGGTCCTGCCCCGGGAGTGTCCCTTCTGCTTGCGCCTGTCGGCCCTGTCCGCAGGGGGCGCGCTGCCAGGCGATCGGTTGAGGGCCAACCGCATCTGGGACGAAGGCATGGCCCGGGGCTTCTGGGGGAGTTCGTCCGAGCCCTGCCTCCTCCCCCTGCAGGATCGCCAGGGTGGAGACGGGCTGTGGGGGTTCTGGGTGCTGGTGCGCGGCGGGGAACAGCCCTTTCAGCCGCTGGAGCTGGAACTGGTGGCCCTGCACGCGAACCTGGCGCAGGTGAGCATCGAGAATGCCGAACTGATCGTGAGCCTCAACGAAAGCAGCCGGGCCCTGGCCTCCAGCTACGAGCGGATGGAACTGGCCTATCAGGACCTCCAGACCACCAAGGCCGCGCTCAGCCGGCAGGAGCGTCAGGGGCTCATGGAGGAACTCTTCCTCAAGATCGCCCAGCGGTTGGCGGCTCCGGTGCGGACCCTGGGGGACCAGAGCCAGGAACTGGATCGGCTGCTGGAGGCTCGCGAGGTCCTGGGGCCCAGGGTCTGCGAGGAGGCCCCCAAGGCCATCGCCCAGATCCGCCAGGCCGTGGGCACGGTGGATGGCCTGCTCAAGGCCCTGCTGCGGCGGGTGGACAAGGAGGCCAGCGGCACGCCGGAATGGCTGCGGCTCCACGACCTCTTGAGCCAGGAACTGGAATTGCTGGAGGCCGAAGAGGCCCTGCCTGCCGGGGTCCGGCTGACCCTGGATCTCCAGGCCTCCCTGCAGGCCATCTTCGGGGTCTATGCGGATTTCGCCCGGCTGCTGCTGCATCTGGTCCAGCACGGCTGCGGAGGACCGGAACCCTCGCCCGTCCTGCGGGTGGCCACCCGTTTCGAGGAGGGCCACTTCGTGCTCCAGGTGGAGGATCAGGGTGGGCCCATCCCCGATGTCCTTCTGGCCCACGCGTTCGAACCCTTCTCCGAACTGCACCAGCAGCCGGTGATGGGGATCCGGAGTCCCGGCCCGGGGCTGCCCCACGCCCGGCAACTGCTGGAGCCCTACAGCGGAATCATCACCCTCGCCAATGAAGGCGAAGGCACCCGGGTGATGGTGAGGATTCCTCTCGGGGCCTGATCAGGGGTTCGGCAATTCCGCCCAGCCCCACTGGCGGCCGTCCAGATCCCCCCGGCGGTAGCTGAAGAGCTGCTCCGGTTCGCAGAAGGTGCAGCGGGGCAGGGAGCCGTCGCGGCCCGGATCCAGGCCCAGGTCCAGGGCCTGGGCCCGCAGCAGGCCGTGCAGGTCCAGGTGGGGTCTGTCCTTGGGGCCGGGGTGGGCCAAGCCCTCGTGCCAGGCGGCGTCGGATCGGGCGGCATCCACCACCTCGGGGCCCACTTCGAAGTGACAGGGCTGGATGCACGGGCCGAAGGCCCAGACCAGATCCCGGGGCGCGCCTCCCAGGTCCTGGTAGAGGGCCACGGCTCGGCGCAGGATGCCGCCCACGGCGCCCCGCCAGCCTGCGTGGAGGGCTGCGATCCAGAAGCCCCAGCGCAGCGGGAAGGGAGGAGGCACGGTGGGCAGCAGCATGGGGGCAGTTTCCAGGTGCGGGTTGATGGTCGTCAAGGAAACCCTACTTGAATGGTCGGATATTCTTCCCAGGGAGGTCCGCCGTGAGCGAACTCATCAACAACCGGGAGCAGCGCATCCAGATCCTCAAGGAAGTCATCCTCCACCTGCATCGCGGCGAAGCGCCGGAGGCCGTCCGGGAGCAGCTCAAGCAGCTGGTTTCCGAGGTGGATGCCACCGAGATCGCCGCCATGGAACAGCAGCTCATGTCCGAGGGCATGAGCCACGAGGAAGTGAAGTCCATGTGCGACCTCCACGCCTCGGTGCTGCAGGACGTGATGGCCGAGCCCCGGGCCCCCAGGGCCGTGCCCCCGGGCCATCCCGTGGACACCTTCCGTCGGGAGAACCACGCCCTCGAGGCCGCCCTCGTCACCGCGCGGCTGCGGGTGAAGGGGCTGGAGGCCCTGCCGGATGCGGTGACACCCCGTTCCGAGCGCCTGGGGGTGCTGGAGGCCTTCCAGCCGCTCATGGATGTGGAGAAGCACTACCGCCGCAAGGAGAACCTGGTGTTCAGCGTGCTGGAACGCCACGCCGTCACCGGGCCCAGCAAGGTGATGTGGGCCAAGGACGACGAGGTGCGGGAGCTCCTCAAGGCGGCCTTGACGGCCCTGCGGGAGGAAACCCTCACCGGCGCCGAGCTGAAGGTGCTGGCCGAGGCCGTGCTTGCGCCCGTCCTGGACGCCATCGCCTCCATGATCACCAAGGAGGAAACCATCCTGCTCCCCATGGCGCTGGGGCTGTTTACCGAAGAGGAGTGGGGCGAAATCTGGCGCCAGAGCCCCGAATACGGCTGGTGCCTGGTGGCGCCGGAAACGGGTTGGGCCGCCCCGGAGCCCAAGCTGCCGGAGGCGGTGGTGGAACTGTCGTCCTCCAAGGCCGTGCGCTTCCCCAGCGGATCCCTGTCCTACGAGCAGATGCTCGGCATCTTCAACGCGCTCCCCTTTGATATGACCTTCGTGGACGCCGAAGACCGGGTGGCCTTCTTCACGGAGGGGCCGGAGCGGGTCTTCGAGCGCAGTCGGGCCATCCTGGGCCGGGCCGTGCAGCACTGCCACCCGCCGAAGAGCGTGGACATCGTGGAGCGCATCCTTTCCGACTTCAAGGCAGGCCGCCAGAGCGTGGCGGAGTTCTGGATCCAGCTCCACGGCAAGTTCGTCCACATCCGCTACTTCGCCATCCGCGACGAGCAGGGCGCCTACCTGGGCACCCTGGAGGTGACCCAGGATCTGACCCGCCTCCGGGCCCTGGAAGGGGACCGCCGCCTGCTCCAGTACGAGGGCTGAATCCATGCAGATCACCCCCGAAACCCGGGTGGGCCCCCTGCTGGATGCCCATCCGGAGCTGGAAGATCCCCTCGTCGCCTTCGTGCCCGCCTTCGACAAGCTGAAGAACCCTGTGCTGAGACGCACCGTGGCCCGATTCGCCACCCTGGAGCATGCGGCCCGGGTGGGCGGGGTGGCCCTGCCGGAACTGTTGGCCTTCCTGAGGCGTTCCCTGGGGCAGGGCGAAGCCTGTGAAGGTTCCGAGGGGGGGCTTTCCGAGGCCACGGAGGAGGCCCCGGCCTGGTTCCGGCCCGGGGCGGTGGCCCTGGAGCTGGATGCGGAGGCCCTCCTGGCCGAAGGGGGGCATCCCCTGGGCCGGGTGCGCCAGGAGCTCGCTGCCCGGCCGGCGGGGGCCGTGGTGGCCGTCCGTTCGTCCTTCGAACCTGCCCCGCTGCTGGAGGCCTTGGCCGGCGAAGGACTGCTGGTCTGGTGCGCTCCTGCGGAAGGCGGATTCCGCACCTGCATCCGGAGGCCCTGAGTCGTGGTGTGATAGAGGGTTGACTGGACGCTCCATGGACCTTGAACTGCCCACCCCCCCCGAAATCGTGCCCCAGGAGCCCACCGCGCCGCGGGGCCCCTGGTCCTTCCTGAGGGAGGCGCTGCCCGGCGGAGGATCGGGTCCGGGGGTGGAACTCCTGGCGGCATGGGTGCTGCTCCAGGTCCTTCCGGCCACCCTCTGGGCCCAGCATCTGCGGTCCAAGGCGGGCTGGAGCGCCCTGCCGGCCTACTGGGGCGAGCAGCTCAGCGCCCGGGACGCCTGGGAACTGGTGGTGAACGGCGGCCTGGACCAGGAGCCCACGGGATGGCTGGCGCCGCTGGCGATGATCTTCTGCCTGCTGTGGGCCCTCTGGGCCGGCTGGCGGCTCCAGGCCCGTGTCGTTGGGGTGCGCCCGGGGCTGGGTGCCTGGCTCTGGGGTCTGCTGGATGCGGTCCTGCTGGCGGCGCTGCCCCTGTTGATCCTGAACCGGCTGCTGGATGCGGCCTTCGCCTCGATGGCCTCCACCGGCATCCAAGGCCTCGGCTGGGCCGCTCTGGTCGTCCGGCCGTGGTTCTGGATGACGGCGGGGGCCATGTTCATGCTGCAGTGGTGGTTGTGCCGGATCGCCCGGGCGGGCCGGGGAGGCGCCGGGGGCCGGTGGGGCACCTGGAAGGCGCTGGGGCATCACCTGGAGGACAGCTTCCTGCGCCTTTGGCGCCATCCGGTGCAATGGGGACTGCTGAGTCTGGGCGGGGTGCTGGTGCGTTTCGGCCTAGCCTTCGGCGCGCTGTTCCTGGCCTGGCGGTGGGGGGGGGGAACCCCCGGTCGGGTCTGGACCTTCCTGCTCCTCCAGGCCCTGGCGGCGGCCCTGGTGGCCTGGATCACGGGCTGGCTGCTGCGGCTCTCGGGTCTGTTCTGGCGCCACGATGATCGGGTCCGGACCGAAATCCGAACCCTGCAAGGCGTTGCTGCGGGTCGTCCCGTTCCGGAGGCTTGATGAGGAACCTGCTGCCCCTGCTGGTGCTCGGAGCGGTCCTTGGGGCCCAGACGCCCCCCTCGGCCAGGCCCCGCCTGGAAGCCCAGGTGCTTTCCGTGGGCGAAGCCATCGTCGAGGATCCTGACGTCGTCCGGATCATTGCCCCTCTTTCCGCGGAGTTGAAGGCCAGCTTTGGCGAAGTGATTGCCGAAGCTCCCCAGGGGCTCTTCCGGGGCCGGGGGGGTGAGGAGAACTTCCTGGGCTACTGGGTGGCCGATCTCATGCGTTCCCGGGCCGCCCAGGTCACGGGGCGGCGCATCCATTTCGCCATCACCAACTCAGGCGGGCTCCGGGCCAACCTGCGTCCCGGCCCCGTGAAGGTGGGTGATCTCTACGAGGTGATGCCCTTCGAGAACGAGCTGGTGGTGGCGGACTACACCGGGGCCGAGATCCTGGACATCGTGCGGAACGGGGTCCAGCGGCGCCTGGGGGAGCCCTGTTCCGGCATCAAGGCGGTCCTGTCCGGCACGGTGGAGGCGCCCGTGCTCGCCATCACCTGGTCCGATGGCAGTCCCATCGATCCCGAGGCCCTCTATGCCGTGGCTACCACGGACTACCTGCTGGCCAGTGGCGACAGCATCTCCTCGCTGCGCAAGGGCCGGAACGCCTTCACCACGGGGCTGCCGCTGCGCCAGCTCCTGCTGGATGCCGCCGCCCAGGCCGGGCGCCTGAAACGGCCGCTCCTTCCGCCTGCCGGAGACCGCTTCGTGTTCCCGCCGGACCTGCTCCAGGCCCTGAAGGAACGGCGGCTGAACCTGATCCCCAAGCGGGAGGATTCCTGATGGACCGCCGGGCCTTTCTCGCCACCCTGGGCGCCGCCGCGGCGGTGCCGG
>MWBB01000034.1 GCA_002068835.1 Acidobacteria bacterium ADurb.Bin340
CCAGGGTGCGACAGAAGCGCGCCACGGCCACCTTGCGCAGCAGGTCACCGATGATGGGGATCTTCAGCATCAGCGAATCAATTTGAAGGCGGCCATTGATCGTCTTGTAGTACTGTTTGAGGCCAATCACGACCAAAACAATAAAACCAACGACAAGATACCACCATCCAATAAGAATATCTGATATTTTAATGCATACCTGCGTCGCAAAGGGCAGACTGGCTCCCATGCCCTCATACATTTGCGAGAAGACGGGAATCACCTTGACCATGATGATGGCGACCACGGCAATCGCGATGGTGATGATGGCGATCGGGTAGGTCATGGCGCTCTTGACCTTGGCCGTCAATTTCACGGCCTTTTCGATGTAGCCCGAAAGGCGCTGGAGGATCACATCCAGGATACCGCCGGCCTCGCCAGCACCGACCATGTTCACGTAGAGGTCGTTGAACGCCTTGGGGTGCTTGGACAGGGCCGCCTGGAGCGTGGCGCCCTGTTCCACATCACCCCGGACGGCGTTGAGGATTTTCTGGAAACCCTTGTCCTGCTGCTGGGCGCCGAGAATTTCCAGACACTGGACCAGAGGCAGGCCCGCATCGATCATCACGCTGAACTGACGGGTGAAGATCGCCAGATCCTTCGCCTTGACCTTGCCGAGCGACTTGGTGCCCGAAGTCCGTTGAGCCTGGACCGAAAGCACCTGGATGCCGTTCCGCTTCAGGGTGGCAACGGCCTGGTCCTTTCCTTCGGAGACGATGACGCCTTCCTGGACCTCGCCCAGCCGATTCTTCCCCTTCCATACAAACGCTGGCATGGCTACCTCTCAATGCTCGGGAACAGTGGTTCCAGCATAGAACCCGGGAACGTTCATGGAAAGGGGCCGCATCAGGTGTATTTGATGTTCGGGTTGCGGCCCCCGAGGACAGCCGAAGGGGCTGAGCGCCCCTGGGCCGCCACGGCGGCGGCGGTGGTGTTGGTGCCCACCCCGCGGTTGATGAGCTCGCGGAGCTCATCGACATTGGAACTGTAGGTCATGGCCACCTCCTGGGTGATCTCGCCCCGGAGCACCAGATCGGACAGACTCTGGTTGAAGGTCTGCATGCCGAACTTGATCTGACCCACCTGCATGGAGCTATAGATCTGATGGATCTTATCCTCGCGGATGAGGTTACGGATGGCCGGGTTGGGCACCATCACCTCGATGCCCAGGGCCCGCCCCTTGCCGCTGGCCTTGGGGATGAGGGACTGGCAGAGCACCCCTTCCAGCACCAGGGAGAGCTGGGCCCGGACCTGGGGCTGCTGGTGGGCGGGGAACACGTCAATGATGCGGTTGATGGTCTGAACCGCCGAATTGGTGTGCAGGGTGCCGAAGGTGAGGTGGCCCGTTTCTGCAATGGTCAGAGCAGACTCGATGGTTTCCAGGTCCCGCAACTCACCCACCAGCACCACATCAGGGTCCTGGCGCAGGGCGGAGCGGAGCGCCTTCTTGAAGCTGTGGGTGTCCGCATGGATCTCGCGCTGGTTCACCATGCAGCGCTTGTGGTGGTGCACGTATTCGACCGGATCCTCGATGGTGAGGATGTGGAGGGGCTCCCGCTCGTTGATGTAGTCGATCATGGCGGCGAGGCTCGTGGACTTGCCGGAGCCGGTCACACCCGTCACCAGGACGAGCCCACGGGGCTTGTCGCAGAGTTCCGCCGCCACCGGAGGCAGGCCGAGCTGCTCGAAGGAGCGGATGTTCTCGGGAATCGTGCGGAAGGCCCCCGCAGTGGCGCCCCGCTGGTTGTAGACGTTGGCTCGGAAGCGGGCGATGCCCTGCAGACCGAAGCTGAAGTCCACCTCCAGATCCTCTTCCAGGCGGTGCTTCTGCTGGTCCGTCATCACGCTGTAGCAGAGCCAGCGGGTCTGGGCCGAATCGAGCGGGGGCAGCTTGAGGGGCACCATGCGGCCATCGATGCGGATCTGGGGCGCCGAATCGGTGGTGATGTGAAGGTCGGTGCCACCGTACTCCACCATCGTCTTCAGCAGCTGCTGGAGGGGGACGTTGTACTGTGCGCTGGGTTCAGCCATGAGGGCCTCCTGACCCGGTTCAGAGGACGGTTTCGCGGACAACCTCTTCGATGGTGGTAACGCCATCCAGAACCTTCCGGAGGCCGGAACGACGGAGGGTGATCATGCCATCCTTGATGCCCTGTTCACGCAGTTCCATGGCGCTGGCCCCCGTCAGGATCATGTCCCGCAGGGTTTCGGACATTTCCAGAACCTCATAGAGTCCGACCCGGCCCTTGTAGCCCTTGCCGTTGCAGACCTCGCAGCCCCTGCCCTTCATGACCGTCACGCCCCGCCGGATCTCCTCTTCCGTGAAGCCGATCTTGGCCAGGGCCTCCGTCGGCGGCTGGTGGGGATCGGGCTCCTTGCACTTGGCGCAGATCCGCCGCACAAGGCGCTGGGCGCAGATGATGTTGACGGAGGTGGCCACCAGGAAGGGCTCCACGCCCATGTTCATGAGGCGGCTAATGGTGCTGGGCGCATCGTTGGTGTGCAGGGTGGACAGCACGAGGTGCCCCGTGAGCGAGGCCTTGATGGCGATCTCGGCCGTCTCGAAGTCCCGGATCTCGCCCACCAGGATGATGTTGGGATCCTGGCGCAGGAAGGAACGCAGGGCCGCCGCGAAATTGAGGCCGATCTGCTCCTTCATCTGGACCTGGTTGATGCCGGCGAAGTTGAATTCCACCGGATCCTCGGCCGTCATGATGTTCACGTCCGGCTGGTTCAGCTTGGCGATGGAGGAGTAGAGCGTGTTGGTCTTGCCGGATCCCGTGGGCCCGGTCACCAGCACCATGCCGTAGGGTTTGCTGATCTGGCGATCCCAGGCCACCAGGCTCTCGGGCTCGAACCCCAGCTTGGTGAGGTCCAGCATCAGCTTGTCGCTGTCCAGCAGCCGCAGCACGATCTTTTCGCCGAACAGGGTGGGCAGCACGCTGACGCGATAGTCGATGACCTTCTGCTGGCCACCGAGGTTCACCCGCAGCTTGATGCGCCCGTCCTGGGGCAGACGCTTCTCGGCGATGTTGAGCTTGGCCAGGATCTTCACGCGGGATGTGACGGGATCCTTCAGCTTGAGGCTCGGCCGCATCACTTCCATCAGCAGCCCGTCGATGCGGAACCGGATCCGGTAGGACTTTTCGTAGGGCTCGATGTGGATGTCCGAGGCCCCCTTCCGGATGGCATCGATCAGCACCATGTTGACCAGGCGGACCACCGGGGCCTCTTCGCCCTTCTTGGCCAGGGCTTCGGCGGTGATGTTCTCTTCTTCGTCGAACGTGTCGTACTGGGTTTCGGTGTTCTCGAGCTCATCCTCGAGGTCCTTGAGATTGATGACCTCTTCCGCACCCTGGCCGAAGGCGTTCGCATCGAAGGAGGCCTTGGCTGGCGCGTCCGCGGAACCAGCAGCCCCGGGGCTCACGCGGCCGGCATCATCCCGGAGGCGCAACGCGCTGGATCCCCCGTAGTACTTTTCAATGGCCCGGACGAGCCCTGTTTCCGAGCTGACCACCGGATCGATGTTGTAGCCCGTGTGGAAACGCACATCATCCATGGCGAAGATGTCCGTGGGATCGGACATGGCCAGGGTCAGCACGTTCCCGGATCGCTGGAGAGGCAGCACCTTGTGCCGGTGGGCCAGATCGGAAGGCACCAACGCCGTCACGGCCGGATCGATGGGAGGCCACTGCTCCAGGTCCGCAGCGGGCACGCCGTACTGCATGCCAAGGAAGCTCACGATGTCCTGATCGGAGCAGAAGCCTTGACGGACCACAATGCTCCCCAGCTTGCCGCCTTCGCGGCGCTGGATCTTGAGGGCCTCTTCCAGCTGAACGTCGTTGATCAGCTGGGCCTTGACGAGCATTTCGCCGAGCTTGCTAGCCAATGGTTGCCTCCGGGTGGGAGGTTGGAAGTCTACCATCCTGAAACATCGGCCGTTGGCGGTGGCGAGTTTCAAAAGGGCGGCTATGCTGTGGGGCATGCCCTCCTCTCTCCCGCCTACCCAGCGGCTGGACAAGGCCCGGGAGCTCATCCGGGAGAAGGGGCTATCCCGCCGTGACCTGGAGCTCCTGGAGGAGATCCTGCGCCTCGGCGCGGTGGATCTGGCCCCCATGCTGGACACGGCCCCGGATGCGGCGCCCCTGCTGGAAGAACGGCCTGCGCTCGGGCGACTGCGCCGGGCCTTCGGCCTTTTCCTGGCCTTCCTGGATCAGTTCTCGGACAAGCGCCTGGGCGAAGTCCGCCTGGCCATGGGACAGGTGCTCCAGCACGCCCTCGGCAACCTGGGAACCCTGGCCCAGGCCGCCCACCACGACCTGCTTTCGGAGCACCGGGAACCCGACTGGGTGGTACGCCTCCTCGACCTGATCGCCGCTCTGCGCACCATGGCGACCTCCCTGGGATCCGAAGGGGAAGCTGACCTCAAGGACCACTGGACCGAATTCCTCCAGGAAGGCCGTGAGGATTTCCGCACCCTCTTCCGCATCATCGGCGAAGGCGAGGACAACGCAGAAATAGCGGCCCGCCTGAACCAGCAGATGAAGGCCCTGAACCGGGCCCTCCGCACCGGCCAGGGACGCCCCCTGGAACACCTGCGCCGCCTGGAGGCCCTGCTGGAGGGGGTGCTCCCGGAAGACACCCGTCGAAGGGCCGAGCCTCTCCTGCTCATCCAGCATGTGATCGCCAGCCTGCGCATGAGCCTGGTGCGCCCCCTGGACCGGGGCATCCACTGGCCCGCCGTGGAGCACGTGCGGGGCAGCCTCCAGTGGCTGTGGAACCATCTGGGATGGACCCTTCCAAGGGTGGAAGGACGTCAGCTCCAGGATCGACTCCCCGCAGAGGTTCGGGACCTCCTCAAGGAACTGCGGAACAGCCACCCCCCGGTCTTCAAGGTCGTGGCCCGGGCCCTGGCCAGCCATCTGGCACTGCTGGGACTCGTGGAGCGCATGGAGCCGGCGGTCAACGCCTCGATCCCGGAGCGGTTCGCGGCTGTTCCCACTTTCTATGTGATCGAAACGGAACTGGGCCGCCTCGCCGAGCGGGTCTACCACCCCCGGGTGGCCGAGCACCTGCCCAAGGGCAGCGAAGAAGCCCTGCTCCTGGGCGCCTTCCTCCGCCAGGCGGTGCTCTCCCTGCTTCAGGACCAGGCCACCATCCGCGGCCTGCTCCAGCAGACCCTGGCCCAGAACGATGTGGACCACCTGGCGGTGAGCCTGGACAACCTGAAGGCCCTTCTCCTCAGCCATCAGCGCCAGCTCATGGCCGACCTGGTGGGCCTCTTCAGTCCGGAGCTGCGCAAGAAGCTTTTCCCGGATTCCGCCTCCCTCACCGAGGAGGGGGACCGCCTGCGCCAGCGGCTGCATCGCCTCTGGGAATACCTCGATCCCGCCCAGCAGCAGCTCCAGCTCCACCTCGAGCTGCAGGACTGGCCGCGCCTCGCGCTGGCCCTGGGCCAGGCCCAGAACCAGGTGGCAGCGTTCCGGCGGAGCCCCGAGTTCCTTCTGATCCGCAGCCAGGATCGCCAGGAGTTCGATCGCCTCACCCAGCAGCTCATGCGGGCCCTCGACGACCCCGAAAACGTGGAGACTTCCCTGCGGGAAGGCTGCGATCTGGTGGGGGAACTGCTGCGCTTCCTGGATGTCTTCCTGCTCCGGATCAATGCCCGCATCCCCTTGATCCGCCTGGATCTGACCACGGCCCTTGAAGCCCGGAAACTGGCAACCCAGCTTTCCAGCCTGGGCCGGGACGCCGCGGAGCGCACCCGGGCCGCCCACCGCCTCATCCAGACCACCAAGCCCCTCGGGGTGCGGGATCCCCAAGCCCTCAGCCTGCTGAAACGCTGGGTCCGGGCCGAGCGCAGCGGCCGGGACTCCCAGGCCGCCCTTCTGAGCCTCGGAACCCACCTGGAGCGCTTGGCGGGCCGTCTCGAAGCCGCCCTCGGCTGAGGCCCTCCCGTGCCGGATCTCCATTGGCTGGAACTCCACCGCACGGAAGGCAGCCCGCTGCTGCGGGAAGCCCTTTCCGCCTGGGGCTACCGCCTGATCGAGCAGGCGGGGCCCAGCACGGCGCTGGTGGTGGCGGATCGACTCGATCCTCGCCACATCCCGCCCCAGGCCCTGGAGGTGCTCTGGTGGGTCCGAGGTGCCGAGCCCGAGGAAGTGAGCGATATCCTGGCCCGCCGTCCGGGCTGGGTGGTACGCCAGGGAATGCCCCTGGACACGGTCAAGGCCGCCCTGGAGCACATCCGCCAGCGGGATCTCGGCAGTGAAGGCTGGCTTCGGCAGATGCTGCACCTGGCCACGCTGGAGGAGCTCCTGCGGCTGGTCCTGATCCGCGCGGAACTGCTGTCGGGGGCCCGGAGAGGGGCCATCTGGGTGCGCAGCGAGGACGCCTTCTTCCAGCGCTGCGGCGAAGGCTTTCCCGAAGCCCCCCTCAGCCAGGCGGAGGCGGCAGAGCTGGTCCGCGCCGGCGATGCCTACCTGCTCTGCCCAACGGTCCAGATGGGGCTGTTGCGGCTGCAGGGGGCCACCGGAGACCCCGCAGCCTACCTGGGCTGGATCAAGGAGGTGGAGGACCTCCTGGTCAACGCCTGGAACTTCGAACGCACCCAGGCCCTCTCCTTCCGGGATGACCTGACCGTGGCCCGCAACCGCCGGGCCCTCGAGGCGGAGCTGCCCCGGGTGCTCCGGGAGGCTTCCAGCCGGAACGAATCCGTGGCCCTCATGTTCATGGACGTGGACAACCTCAAGGCGTTGAACACCGCCTACGGGCACCCCACCGGCAGCCGGGTGCTCACCCACGTGGCCCTGGAGGCCCAGCGGATCATCCGCACCCAGGACCGCCTCTACCGCTATGGCGGGGACGAGTTCTGCATCATGCTGCCGGGCACCGCTGCCCAGGGCGCCGTGAAGATGGGGGAGCGCCTCATTCAGGTGCTCACGCGGACGCCCCTCCAGGTGGGCGCCCACCAGGTCCCCATCTCCCTGAGCATCGGCATCGCGGCCTACCCGGTGCACGCCGATGGAGCGGAACACCTGATGGAGCGGGCCGACCGCGCCCTTTTCACCGCAAAGGCCGATGGCAAGGGGTGCGTGCGCGTGGCCTCGTAGCCCGGTTCAGCGAACCAGCAGCAGGGCCACTTCCCGGAGCAGGGACTCGGCGTAGGGATTGCGGGCCAGATTCCGCTGATTCCGGTGAACGGCCTCCTGGACCTCTTTGACCCGGGATGCTTCCAGCCCCAGACGGCCAACCCGCTCGGACCAGGGCCCCAGGAAGCCCGGACGGCCGGCAGCCAGCCGACCGGCCTCCGCCAGGATCCTCAGCAGCATTTCGAGGGCCTCCCCCACCTGGACGCTTTGGGCAATGGGACTGTCCTTGTCCGGGATCAGGACCTCTCCCGCCGTCGCGAAGGTTCCCCCCTCCGCCAGGTCGATCCAGGCCTCCAACTGGGCCGAGGCATGGTCGAAAACCTCCGGATCCAGGTAGCGCAGTGTGCCCCCGGCGAGGGCCGACCAGGCCTTCCGCTGGGAAGGTTCCCATCCCGCAGCTTCCGCCACGGCCCAGGCTTCCGCTTCGGCAAGAGGTCCGAGAACCAGCCGCTCGGCCCGGGAGCGGATGGTCTGCAGAACGGCATCCGGCCGATGGGTCACGAGCAGGAAATGAGCCCCGGGCGGGGGTTCTTCCAGCGTCTTCAGCAGCATGTTGGCACTGGGCCCATTGAGGCGATGGGCATCCTCCACCAGGATCCAGCGGTGGGTGCCCGGCAGGGCCGCCTGGTGCACCCAGGCGATGACGCCTCCCTCCACCAGATCGTCGCCCCGGACGGCCCCCACCTTGATGAGGCCCGCCTTGCCTTCAGGAGCGATGCGGAGAAGGTTGGGCAGTTCCACCGGGAGGGGATCCGCTTTGAAAGGGGCGCATCCCGCGCAGGCACCGCAGGCGCTCCGCCGGAAGCACAGCTCCCGCTGGGCCAATTCCAGCGCCACGCGCTGCTTCCCCACGGCGACGGGCCCCGCCAGCAGAAGGGCGCCCGGGAGCTTCCCCGAAGCCACCCGCTCCGCCAAGCGTTCCCGCACCCGCTGGTGCCCCTGGATCCCCGGATCGAACATCAGGCCCCCCGGAAGCCTGCCGCAACCAGGCGAGGGGCCACCTGGGCCCACAGAGCCTCGGCCACCGTGTCCTCGGTTCCTCGCGCCGGGACCAGCACCGCGCGCTCCGGCTCCCGGGCGGCGATGGCCTGGAATCGCTGTCGAACGTCCACATGAAAGGCCAAGGCGGCCTCGTCAAAACGGGTTTCCCTGAAGGCGCCGCCCAGGGCCCCATTGCGTGCTGTCACGCGGCGAAGCCCCTCCTCCGGATCCAGATCCAGGATCAAGGTGAGGTCCGGCCGGAATCCCCCCAGGGCCAGATGCGACAAGGCCTCCAGGCGCTCCTCCGGAACCCCGCAAGCACCCTGATAGGCCCGGGAGGAATCCTCGAACCGGTCCACCAGCACCACCTGGCCCGCCTCGAGCGCCGGTCGGATGCGGGTGGCCACATGCTGGACCCGATCGGCATAGAACAGCAGCAGTTCGGCCTCGGGGCACCACCGTTCTCCGCTGGCGTGGGGCGCCAGGAGAAGGGTGCGCAGTTCCTGGCCCAGGGCCGTGCCTCCAGGTTCCTTGCTCACCAGCAGGGGCAGGCCGAGGGCCTCCAGGCGGCGGGCCAGAAGGCGGAGCTGGGTGGATTTTCCCGAGCCCTCCACGCCCTCCATGGTGATGAACAAACCGCCCACGCGTCCTCCGCTCCGCCGGGTCCAGCATACCGGGGCCCCGGAGGGACGCTGCACCCGGGCGCCCATGCGACTATCCTGGAAGCACTTCTCCAGGAGTCGACCGTGCTCGAATCCGTGCGTTGCCCGAGTTGCCTTACGCACTATGGCCTGCGGCCAGAGCGGGTCCATCCCGGGCTGCGCAAGGCTCGGTGTCTCAAATGCAAGGATGTCTTCAGGATCGAAGAGGCCGTGGAGCGTCTTCTGGCCAGCCTTGCCCCCTCCGAACCCGAGCCCTTGGAACCGGAAGCCCCGGAGCCCGCCACCCTGGACCTCTCGGAACCGGAACCTCTTGCGGCGCCCTTGCCGGAGTCCCCGGAAATCCCCGAGGACCTGGACCTCCAGCCCCTCGACGACCTGGACTCCGCCCTGACCCTGGGGGACCTGGAGGCCACCGAGGATGATCTGCTGGAAAAGACACTGGTGGTGGACCCGCCTCCAGCCTCTTCGGCCGCCCCCGCAGAGCCGGAACCGCTCGGGGGGACCTATTCCTCCGCCAAGGACGCCATCAGTCGGCTGCTCGGGGAACTCCCACAGGAATCGGCCCGCGAGGAGCGCCGCACCGCCGTGCGCCCCAATCAATCCATGGATGTCGAGGCCACCCTTGATGCTCTCGAAAACACCCTGGGTGGCATCACCGCCCAGGATCTGGAGCCCCAGCGCCCCCAAGGGAGCACGGTGAAGCTCTCCGCCGCCGACATCCAGGCCGCCATGTCCGCGGGTTCCACCCCTGTGCGTCCGGTTCCGGCCCCGGCACCAACCCCTGCACCGGTCCCTGCGCCCGTTCCGAAACCCCTTCCCCAGCCCCCCAGCAACGATGCGCCCCTGCTGAAGGTGGAAGTGGGCAATGAAGTCTTCCAGAACATCTCCCTGGACCAGATGGCGACCTGGATCGAGCAGGGAAGGGTGCAGGAATGGCATATGGTGGCCCGCCAGCACAGTGAGAACTGGATCGAGGCTTCCAAGGTGCCCAGTCTCCGCCCCCTCTTCGAGCGGATGCGCCGCCAGCAGGGAGGCGCCAGCGCCGATCTTTCCGGCGCCCCCACCCTCGACACCGGCTCCACCAAAAAGGGCCTGTTCGGATTCCTGAAGCGCTGAGGTGATCATGCTCGGCTTTGCCCTCGCCCTGGCCGTTCTGGCCCAGGCCCCAACGCCTCCGCCGCCTCCCGCCCCGGCGGCCCTCAGGCCCCTCGGCTTCTACAGCCAGCGCTTCGACTACCGGTGGGACACCATGATCCCCTTGAAGGTCGAGGTGGACGGCCTCCAGCTTGAAAGCATCTTCTTCAACCGGCGCGAGATCGCCCGGGGCCCCTTCAAGGGCGCAGATTTCGGTGCCCGGGCGCAGGTGGCGGTCCTCAACAAGGCGGACAAGATCCGGGTGCCCGGTTTCGCGGTGGCCGTTTTTGATGCGGAAGGCCGCCTGCTGGGGGTGGCTTCCGGCGGCAGCAAGCTCGGTGGCGTGAAGCCCGGCGAGAAGGAGACCTTCGACCTGAACTTCGCCCAGGTCACGGAACGGCTCCCTCTGGGCACCTCGTTCGTCCTGAGCGTGGAGCTCTCGGACTGATCCATCAGTTGGCCTGCTGCTCCTGGTAGCGCCCCAGGAGTTCCGCCGGGGTCACGGTGGCGGTGCCCATCTTCCCCACCACCAGCCCGGCAGCCGCATTGGCCAGCATGGCGGCATCCTTCCAGTCCGCCCCGGCGGCGATGGCCGCAGCGCAGACCGCCACCACCGTATCCCCGGCCCCCGAGACGTCAAACACCTCCCGGGCTTCCGTTGGAATGAGCCACGGACCTTCTGAACCGGAGGCCGCATCCAGGAGCGCCATTCCCCGTTCGCTGCGGGTCACCAGCACGCCTCCCAGCTCGAGGGCCTCCATCAATCGGGCGCCGGCCCTGACCACCTCTTCATCCGTCCAGGCGGGTTGGCCCGCCAGTTCCGCCAGCTCGCGGGTGTTGGGCGTCAGCAGGCTGGCGCCCCGATAGAAGGCCCCGTGGGCCGGTTTGGGATCCACGATCCAGGGAATCCCCGTGGCTCCGCACAGATCCCGGACAGCGCCCAGCACCTCCTCTCCCACCACCCCTTTGGCGTAGTCGGAGACCACCACCGCACCCGCTTCGGAAACGGCCCGTTCCAGGCTGGCCACAAGCCCTTCGATGGCTTCGCCGTCCATGGGGCCCGGCTCCTCGCGATCCAGCCGGAGCATCTGCTGCTGCTGCCCCATGATCCGGGTCTTGATGATGGTGGGGCGGCTGGAATCCAGCACCAGGCCCTCCACCGGAATCTCCTGCTGCACGAGCAGGTCCAGCAGCCGACGACCCGCCGTGTCGTTCTGGAAGGTGCCGACCAGCACGGGCTCGGCCCCGATGGCCTTGAGGTTGGCCGCCACGTTGGCCGCCCCGCCCAGCACCGCCCGTTCCCGGAGCACCCGAACGATGGGCACAGGAGCCTCCGGGCTGATGCGGTTCACCTCGCCGAAGAGGTATTCATCGAGCATCAGATCGCCCAGCACCACCACCTTCCGCCCCTTCAGGCGGTCCAGCAGCCCCTTGGCTCGGCTCCGTTCCAGGCGCATCAGGCCTCCTTGCGTCCCCGGTCCGGCAGCAGGACCGGGATGTCATCTTCGATGGGATAGACCCGCCCGCAGCGGCGGCAGCGCAGGCCCTCCGGAACCTCCTCCAGAAGGCCATGGCAGGGCGTTCCGGCCTCTTCGGCGGGGCAGCAGAGCAGGTCCATCAGGCGGGGATCCACGGCCATGGGAAACCTCAACAGAGGGTGTACTTGGGGCCGCCGCCCCCCTCAGGTGGAGTCCAGACCACGTTGCCCTCCGGGCACTTGATGTCGCAGGTCTTGCAGTGCACGCAATTGGAGAAGGCGATCTCGACCCGGGCCACCTTCCCCTGGTCATCGGGGTGCATTTCGTAGACCTGGGCGGGGCAGAAGACGGTGCAGGGGGCGCCCTTCGTGGCGTAGCAGGCCACGCAGACCTCGTCGCCCTTCACGATCTTCAGGTGCGAAGGCTGGTGCTCGTCGTGCATCACCCCGGCGAGGTAGACATCATCCAGCTTCGTGATGAGCCGCTGGCCGTCGAATTTCAACCCGGGATTCACATCGCCGGGCTTGAGACCCGCCTTCCCGTGGAAGCGTTCCGTGGTCTCGGTGCAGGCGGCGTCCTCCCGGGCATGGCCCGGCTCGCCCGGCACCCAGCCTCCAGCCAGGAGGCTGATCCCCAGCTTCAGACCCGCCAGCGGGGTAAGGCCGTGGGCGAGGGTGTGGTGGAAATTCCGGGCGCGCTTCAGTTCCTGGCCGGCCCAGGAGGCCAGGAATGCCTCGCTGTAGCGCTGAAGGGAGGCTTCCGAAAAGTCTTCAGCCGCCAAGGCTTCCAGCAGCGTTTCCGCCGCGCAGAGGCCGCCCTTCATGCCCAGGTGGATGCCCTTGAGCCGGGCTGCATTGACCATCTGGGCGCTGTCGCCCACCAGCATCCCGCCTGCGAAGGCCAGCCGAGGCATGCCGTGCCAGCCGCCGATGGCCAGGGCCTTCCCGCCGTACTGGACCAGCTTCCCCCCCTCAAGCATGGGCGCCACCTGGGGATGGGTCTTGAACTGCTGCAGGGCGCGGTGGGCATCGATGAAGGGATCCGCCGTATCCAGGCTCACCACGTAGCCCACGACCAGCCGGTTGCCAGACATGCGGTAGATGAAGGATCCGCCGGCTTCTCCCGAAGCGAGAGGCCATCCGGTGGAGTGGAAGACGAAGCCCTCGGGCACCCGGCCTTCAGGGATCTCCCAGATCTCTTTCACGCCCATCTCGTAGGCCTGGGGATGGGGGGCCGATGCCTGGAGGCCCAGCACCGCCTCCAGCTCCCGGGCCAGGTGGCCCCGGGGCCCTTCGCCGAAGACCGTAACCTTGGCCCGCAGGTTGTTGCCGGGTTCGAAGTTGGACCGAGGCGTGCCATCGGGGTTCACGCCCTTGTCCGCAGTCTGGACACCCACCACCCGGCCGTCCTCCCAAAGCACCTGGATACCCGCGAAGCCCGGCAGGAGCATCACGTCCACCCCGGGCACCTCCCGGGCCTCCAATTGCCCCGCCATCCAGCGCACCATGCGGCTCAGGCTGACGATGGGCATGCCCTTGTTGTGGAGGAAGGGAGGGAGCACCGGAAAACGGAAGCCGCTGCGTTCGCTGGTGAGGAGCCAGACCTGCTCGGAGGCGACCTGGCCCTCGGAGGGGAAGCCCAGGTCCCGGTAGGCCGGGCAGAGCTCTTCAAGGGCCTTCGGATCCAGCACCGCGCCGGAGAAGGCGTGGTCGCCGATCTCGTCGGCCTTCTCGATCAGGCCGATGGTGAGGCCTTCGAGCTTCTTCACGCCGGGCCTGGCATTGTGGGCCTCGATGAGATCCAGCAGACGCCACAGGGCCGTCAGGTTGGCGGGCCCAGCGCCCACGAAAAGCACATCGAAATCCAGGTCTTCCCGCACCACCTCCGGCCGGGCCGGCTGGGTCGTCACATCGCGCATGAGCGGCTCCAGATCTGCAAAGGATCAGTCTACCCCCGAGGCTGTCAGAATCGATCCATGGGCGTTCCCGGCTCGACCTCCCTCCTCTTCCAGGCCGCCGTGGAGCGGCCCCTGAACGTGGTTTTCCAGGCCGCCGACGGTCGCTGGGAAGGCCACGACTACCGCGTGGAAGTGGTGACGGAACGCCAGGGCCTGGATGGTTTCGATGTCGTCATGGATTTCCGCGATCTGGAGGCCGCCCTGGACGAGCTGCTCGCCCCCCTCCAGCACCGGCTGCTTTCGGATCGCGGGCTGTCGGGCCCCGAATCCCTGGCCTCCCACCTCATGTACGCCCTGGCGCCCCGGATCCCTGAAGGGGTTCGTCTGGCGGGAATCGCCCTCACCGATGGCCACGGCCGCCGCCTGGCCTTGAAACCCTGATGCGGATCGGGATCCCCCTGGCGGCCCTGGCCCTCGCCCTTGCGCCCCTGGCCGTGGTCCGGCCCGTGCGCGTGGCCGGCGAGAGCATGGCGCCCGCGCTGAAGCCGGGCCAGGTGCGCTGGCTCCTTCGGAGCTGGGCAGCGGGCGATCCGGAACGCTTCCAGGTCTGGCTGGTGGACAGCCCCGATGGCCCGGCCCTCAAGCGGGTGGTGGGCCTGCCCGGCGAGGTGCTGGACCAGCGGCGCGGCGATCTCTGGCTGAACGAAGTCCGTCTGGACGAGCCCCACGTGGACTTCGTGGAGCGCGGGGATGCGGGCCCCTGGACCTGTGGCAGCGGCTACCTGGTGCTGGGGGACAACCGTCCCGAAAGCCGGGATGGGCGAGCCTGGGGCCCCCTGCCCCGGGCACGGTTCACTGGCCGCCTGCTGGGAGCCCGCACCGCGCCCTGAGGGCTTCCAGTTCGGGATTTCCCGGGAAGGCTTCGAGCCCCCGGCGCAGGACTTCGGCGGCATCCTCCCGGGCGCCCTGGGCCAGCAGCGCCAGGATCACGAGCTGATGCCACAGCCCCCGGCCCCCGTCCGACAGGACCTGGAGGGCCGCCCAGGCCTGGCGAGCCGCCTCCTCCGGCGCCTGGCGCCCCGCCAGGGCCACCCGGGCGCCCCAGAGCACCTCGTCCCGGGGGCTCTGATCCAGGCCCGCGTCCAGCACCTGGGCGGCCGTGTCCCGCTCGCCGCCCCGCTCCAGCAGCCGCGACAGGTTCAGGAAGGGCAGGGTGAAAGTGGGTTCCGCCTCCATCGCTTGCAGGTAGCAGGCCTGGGCCTCCGCCGGGCGCCCCTCGGCCTCCCGCAGCTCCCCCAGCGTGTGGAGCGCCACGGCGTGGCGGGGCTGCTGGGCCAGCATGGCCTCCAGGAAGGGCACGCCCTCCTGGGGACGCCCCAGCCCCAGGCAGGCCTTGGCGGCGCCCAGGTAGACCATCATGGGCACCTGCTGTTTCAGCTTCAGGTAGGCCCGGGCGCTCGCCAGCACCGCAGACCAGTCCTCCACCATCAGCCCCTGCTGCACCACGTTGTAGTGGGCCGCCGCATCGCGGGGATGGGCCTCAGCCTCCGCCTTGGCCAGCCGGGTGTACTCGGCCTGCTTGGCGCGGTCCTTGTCGGGATCCACCTTGCCGTAGTGGTGGATCACCGCCTCCAGCGTCCCGATGGGGAGGCCCCGCTGCTGGAAGTAGGTCTCCGCCACTTCGTGGATGCGGCCCTGGAAGACAGGTTCCGGCTGGCGCCGGAACAGCCGCACCGCCTGGTAGCTGAACTGGTGGCTGAAGCCCCGGCCCTCCGTGTAAGGGCCTTCCACGGGGCGGACGGCCCCGCTGATGCCGATGAAGGCCCCACTCCGGAAGTAGTCCCGCAGCCAGAGGAAGTAGGCCTGGATGGAAGGATCCTCCAGGGCTTTCCGGATCACGGGATGGTCCAGGGCGTCGATGGCCTCGTCCGCATCCAGCACGAGGATCCAGTCGCCCGTGCAATGAGCCAAGGCCGCGTTGCGGGCGGCGCTGAAGTCGCCCACCCAATCGAAGGCTTCCACTCGGGCGCCCCGGCTCCGGGCCAGCTCCGCCGTGCCATCTGTGGAGCCCGTGTCCAGCACCACCATGTCGTCCACCAGGCCCTTAACCGAATCCAGGCAGTGGGGCAGGTTCGCCGCTTCGTTCTTCACGATCATGGCCAGGGAAAGGCGCATCGCGGGCTCCGGGGGATGCCGCAGTGTACCGGGTAGACTGGCGTGTTCAGGAGCGCGCATGGACCGTCTGGTGATCGAGGGCAATGGACCGCTGTCGGGGCGGGTGCGGGTGTCGGGGGCCAAGAACGCGGCCCTGCCCTGTCTTGCGGCGGCCCTGCTGACGGAAGGCCCCCTCACCCTTACGCGGCTGCCCGCCGTGTCCGACATCCGCACCATGCTCAAGGTGCTGCAGGCCCTGGGAACTTCGGCCGAGGTGGTGAAGGATCCCGAAGGCTTCGAGCTCACGGCCACCCTGGCCCTGGCGAACCCGGCGGAGGGCCTGCGGGCGCCCTACGAGCTGGTGAAGACCATGCGGGCCAGCATCCTGGTGCTGGGGCCCCTGCTCGCCCGCTTCGGGCGCGCCTCCGTGAGCCTGCCCGGCGGCTGCGCCATCGGCGCCCGCCCCGTGAACCTGCACCTGGAGGCCCTGGAGCGCATGGGCGCCCAGATCGCCATCACCGGCGGCTACGTGGAGGCCCTGGTGCCCGGCGGGCGCCTGAAGGGCATGGACCACACCTTCGACAAGGTGAGCGTGGGCGCCACGGAGAACATCCTCACGGCCGCCGTCCTGGCCCGGGGCACCACCGTGCTGCGGAACTGCGCCCTGGAGCCCGAGGTCACGGACCTGGCCCGCCTCCTGGTGAAGATGGGCGCCCAGATCGAAGGCATCGGCACCCCGATGCTCACCATCCACGGCGTGGAGCGCCTGGGCGGCTGCACCCACGCCACCATTCCGGACCGCATCGAGGCAGGCACCCATGTCTGCGCCGTGGTGGCCGCCGGGGGCGACGTGGTGCTGGAGGCGGTGGAGCCCGAGGACCTCCGGTCCCTCACGGACCTGCTGGAGCGCTGTGGCGCCGCCTTCACCATCCGCGAGGGGGCCGAGGGTCTCAACCTGCGGGTGCAGCGGGAGCCCGGCCAGAAGCTGCGGGCCAAGGATGTGCAGACCGCGCCCTTCCCCGCCTTCCCGACTGACCTCCAGGCCCAGGTGATGGCCGTGATGACCCAGGCCCACGGCATCAGCGTCATCAAGGAGACCATCTTCGAGAACCGCTTCCAGCACGCCATGGAGCTGGAGCGGCTCGGCGCCAACCTGCGAATCGATGGAGGCACGGCCATCGTGGCGGGCCCCTGTCGCCTCCAAGGCTGCACCGTGATGGCCACGGACCTCCGGGCCAGTGCCGCTCTGGTGATCGCGGGCCTCGTGGCCGAAGGCACCACCACCGTGGACCGCATCTACCACCTGGACCGGGGCTACGCGGGCCTGGAGCGGAAGCTGGAAGGCCTGGGGGCCCGGATCCGCCGGATCGGGGGCGGATCGGTCTGACCGGCCCGGATTCGCGCGGCCCCTCCAGAGGTCCGATAAGAAGCGTCTCGAGGCCGTACGGTGTCCCTGAACTTCGCCAGCCCCGAATGGGCCTTCCTCCTCTTCCTGGGAGGAATGGTCTACGTCTTCCTGGCCTTCGCCGCCCTGCTGCTTCGACCGCGGGATCCGGAAGCCCCAGCCTGGGATCATCTCGTGCTCTTCGGGGTGCTCATGGGTCTCTCCATCTGGACCGAGATGGTGGCCCGCACCCTGGAACCCGGAGCCTGGATCGACCTGCTCCGACTGGGACTCCTGGCCGGGGCCCAGGTGGCCCTGGTGGCCTTTGGGGCCCGATCCCTGGCTCGATTGGGCTGGGCCCCGCCCCTCCTGCGCTGGGCTCCCCTTGGCGCTGCGGGTCTCATCGGCCTCGCCGCGGCCCTGGCTCCGGGGCACATGGACAGCCTGATCCGGATCGGCGTCGGCATCCCCGCCGGGTGCGGAACGGGCATCGTCCTGCTCCTGGCCACCGAACGAGGACGCAGCGCGGAGCGGAACCTCCGGGATGCAGGCTGGATGCTGGCCCTTGCACCCATCCCGGCGGCCCTGGGTGCCCTGCTCATGGGGGGCCTCTCCATTTCCAGCCCCCTGGCGGGCCCCCTCCTCCGACTGGCCTCCGCCCTGCTGGTCGCCGGGGCCGCCTTCCGGCTCTGGTGGATCGGCGAACCTCTGCGGCCACGGAGGCTTCGGGACCAGGCCCTGCTC
>MWBB01000035.1 GCA_002068835.1 Acidobacteria bacterium ADurb.Bin340
AGGTAATGTTCTCGTCGTTGATGGCGCGCAGACCCGCCTCGATCTCCTGGGCCACCCGCTGGAGATCGATCTGCATCCGGCCGCAGCTGGGACAGCTCACCAGGCGGAATCCGCCGGGGCGGAGATCCAGATTGCGGAGGATTTCGAAACCAACCTTCACTTCCTCCTCGCCGCTGCCGGTGAGGGAAACCCGAATGGTGTCGCCGATGCCTTCGGCCAGGAGGATGCCCAGGCCGATGGAGGAGCGGATGGTCCCGCCGAAGCTGGTGCCGGCTTCCGTGATGCCGAGGTGCAAAGGGTAGTCCACCTGCTTCGCCAGCAGGCGGTAGGCCTGCACGGTCCGGATCACATCGCTGGCCTTGAGGCTCACCTTGGTCTGGTAGAAGCCTTCCTTTTCCAGCAGTTCCAGGTGCCCCAGGGCGCTCGCCACCATGGCCTCGGGCGTGGCGCCGCCGAACGTCTCCAGCAGTTCCTTTTCCAGGCTTCCCGCGTTCACTCCGATGCGGATGGGGATGTTCTTCTCCCCGGCCTTCTCCACGACGGCCCGCACCCGGTCCTGGCTGCCGATGTTGCCGGGGTTGATGCGCAGGCAGGCCGCGCCGGCATCCGCCGCTGCCAGGGCCAGGCGGTAATCGAAATGGATGTCCGCCACCACGGGAATGGGGCTGCGGGCGCAGATTTCCGGGAAGGCCTCGGCGGCCTTCTTGGTGGGCACCGACACGCGTACGATCTCGCACCCTGCGGCGGCGTAGGCGTAGATCTGCTGGACCGTGGCCTCCGCATCCCGCGTGTCCGTCTTGGTCATGCTCTGGACCGAAACGGGGGCTCCGCCGCCGATGGGCACCTTGCCGACCATGATCTGCCGTGTGGCGCGGCGGGGGGCGAGGAGAAGGAGGGATGGTTCGGACATCGAAACCTCATCCAGCCGAGCGCTGGCCCCTAGGAGTCTAGCCTGCCGGGTGTTGTCCTGGCTCGGCATCCGGGATCTGGCTGGAGAGGGCCAGATCCAGCACCCGGCCCCCGGCATAGGGCTTGGTGATGTAGGTGTGCAGGTTCTGGATCTGCTGGAGCACCCGACCCGTCTGGGCCAGGCAGGCGCGCAGGGAGTCCATCTGAGGGTGGGTGCCCCCGGCCGGACTGTTCTTCAAGACCGATTCCAGCAGGAGCTGGGCCTTGGCCAGGGGCTGCGCCAGTTCGTGGGCCGTGCCTCCGGCCACTTCCAGCAGGGCCCGGTGGCGCTCGCCCGCAAGGGCGGCCTGATCCTGGCGGGAAAGCCGCACCATCATTCGGAGCTTGGCCAGGAGTTCGGACAGCGCGTAGGGCTTCACCAGGTAGTCGATGCCGCCTGCTTCGAGGCCCTCGGCGACCCAGTCGACACCCACCCGCACGGCGCTGATGAAGATGAGGGGCGTCCGGGCGTTCAGGGGAATCTGGCGGATGCGGCGGCAGGCTTCGATGCCATCCATTCCCTCGAGGCTCACGTCCATGAGGATGCCTTCGAAGGGAGTGCCGTGGCAGGCTTCCAGCGCCTCTTCGGCGTTGCGGGCCAGGGTGAGGCGGAACGGCTGGTGCTTTAGCTCGGCAGCCAGGACCTTCAGGTTTCCGGGGAGATCATCCACAACGAGGATGTGGCCCGGATGCTCAGGAGTGGGCTGGTAATACATCGGCAAGGGCCTCCCGGTGTGCCCGTCACGGTACACCGGGAGGCTCTTCAGGTCACGAGGCTGCTTGATAGGCTGCGCCCTATCGCTTGAGGTTCAGGGTTTCCTGGAGGAGTTCGTCGGAGGTGGTCACCACCCGGCCGTTGGCCTGGTAGCCACGCTGGGCGATGATCAGCTTGGTGAATTCCTCCGCCACGTCCACGTTGGAGAGTTCAAGGTTGGCGCCCAGCACCGTGCCCCGGCCGCCTTCGTTCGCGGCCCCCACGTTGGCGCTGCCGCTGGAGAGGGTCTCGGACCAGGTGTTGTCGCCGGTCTTCCGCAGGCCGTTCACGTTGGCGAAGGTTGCCATGGCGACCTGGGCCAGCGAAACGGTCTGCCCGTTGGTGAAGTTGCCGATGAGGATGCCGTTCTGGTCCACCGTGAGGCTGCGGATGGTGCCGGCGCCGTAGCCATCCTGGGCCACGTTGGAGGTGGCCGAAGGGGCCGCGTAGCCTGTGAGGGAAGGCACAGGGGGAGTGCCCTGGAAGACCTCCCAGGTGGTGGCGGGGCTGGTGGCGCCGTTGGTCCAACCCGTGATGGTGAGGGTGGGGTTGGCGGCCGGAGTGGTGAGCTGGCCGGAGGCATCGAACTGCACCAGGGCCGGATAACCCGCCACTGTGGCGCCACCGTCGGTGGTGATCGCCAGACCCCATTCACCGGGATTGGCGGTCTTGGTGTAGGTGAAGAGCAGGGTGTGGGTGGCGCCGAGGCTGTCCACCACCTGGATGGGGCTGCTGTACACCTCGCCGGTCAGGGCATCGGCATTGAGGTTGGTGGTGCTGCTGAAGGCGGTGGTCGGAACCGGAGGGCTGGTGACGCCGCTGTTGATGCGGATGGCGGACGGGGTTCCGTTGGTGGACAGGGTGTTGCCCGTGCGGTTCCAGCCGATGACGTTGTTGCCGTTGGGATCCACCAGGTAGCCGTTCCGGTCCAGGGTGAAGTTCCCGGCCCGGGTGTAGGCCTGGCCCTGGTTGCCCGCCAACTGGAGCATGAAGAACCCGAGCCCCGAGATGGCCATGTCGGTGACGTTGCTGGTGGACTGGAAGGAGCCCTGCCCGAAGTTCTGGGTGATGGCCGCCAACCGTGAGCCGAGGCCGATCTGGATGGGGTTGCCGTTCCCCTGGGTGCCGATGGCGCCCAGGCTCGCGTTGAAGAGGTCCTGGAAGGTCCCCGAGGACTGCTTGAACCCGATGGTGTTCAGGTTCGCCAGGTTGTTGCCGATCACATTGAGCGATCCGGCGTTGGCGCTGAGGCCCGAGAGGCTCGCGTAGAAGGATGAGTAGAGGCCCATGGTCGTCTCCGTCGGCTAGGCGCTGATTTCGTGGACATCGGAGAGGTTGAAGCGGCGTCCGCCGGCCAGCAGGTAGGCGGTTCCGTTCTGGAAGGTCACGGCGTCCACCCGGATGTGGGTGGAGGTGGTCACGGCCACCGGCTTGCCGTCGGTGCCCAGGCCCACCGCTTCCAGCGTGTAGGCCCCGTCAGGGAGCACATTGCCTGCGGCATCCCGGCCATCCCACTCCAGGGCGTGGTCCCCGGCCTTGAGGGTGCCCTTGTCCATCACCCGGACCACCTTGCCGTTGGCATCCTTGATGGTGAGCGTGACGGTGGCTTCCGCTGGGAGATCCAGGACACCCAGGGCCTTGCCCTCCTGCAGCTCGAAGGCGCCGGAGGTGACCCGGACCCGCTTGCCCACCAGGCTGGCGGCCTGGGTCTGGAAGAGGCCCTGGTTCTGGAGCTGGATGCCCTCCAGCAGGCGGTTGGTGTTCTGGACCTGCTCCAGGCTGGAGAAGGTGGCCATCTGCTGGACCATCTGGTTGGGATCCTGGCTCTGGGTGGGGTCCTGGCTCTTGAGCTGGGCCACGAGGAGCATCAGGAAGGCGTTCTTGTCCAGTTCCTGGCTGGGGGCCTTCTGGGCCTGCGAGGTGCTGCTTCCAAGGGCGGTGACAAGGGCGGTTTCCATGGTCAGCTCCGGTGCGAGAGGGAATCAGGGATCGTGCCGATCATGCGAAAACCTCCAGAAGACGGGCGCCTCCGGGGATGCGGGCATCCGCGGTGGGCAGGTCCTGCTGGGGGGCTTCGGCGCCCTCCAAGGGGGACACGGGGCGGTTGGCCTGGGACCGATGCGGTTCCTGGGAGGCGTCGCCTCGGCCGCCCTGATTCAGATCGAAGGAGCCCAGGTTGAGCCCCTGCTCCCGGAGGGCCTGCTCCAGGTGAGTCCGGTGCTCCTGGAGGAGCGGCAGGGTGGTGGCTTCGGAAGCCCAGACCCGGGCGTGGACCTCGGTACCCTCCACCGTGATCCGGATCGTGATCCGACCGAGGGATTCGGGCTGGAGGTGCAGTTCGGCGCCCCGATGGCGGTTCTGGATCATCCAGCGGATGCTGCCTTCAACCTGCAGTACGGGCGGAGCGGTCCGGGACTGGGAGAGAGGCTGGGGCGCTTCGAGGGTGGTGGCTGCCTGAACGGCACCTGCGGCGCCCACCGGCGATGCCACCGGGGCGGTCCGCAGGGAGGCATCCCTGGGGGCCAGCGTGGTCTTGACGGCGGCGGTGGCGTTCAGAAGTGCCGCTGCGGCGGGGAGGGGGCTTTCGGGCTGAGGGGTTGAAGGCGCGGAGCCGGAACCCGACGTGGGGGCTTGCTCGGCCGCAGGCGGGGGCGGTGGCGAGGCTTCCCGGATGGGGACGGGTGTCTCCAGCGGGGGGCGCGGCTGGGCCAGGAATTCCTGGAGGGGACGGAGCACGGTGCCCGTGGCGCTCCAGGTACGCGCCGCTTCGGGCTCCACCTGCAACCGGAGCTCCAGGGCTTCGACGGGCCGCGCGGTGGCTGTGGAAGCGGGGGGCTTCCCCAGGGGCGCTTCCAGCCTCCCTGGGGAGGCCTCAGATACGGCCCGGGGGCCACCGGAGGAGGCGCTCGGGACCGGTGCTTGGTTTGGAGCCGTGGCGGTCGGGGCCACCTCCAGGCTCTCTCCAGGAAGAGGAGTGGCTGGGGGGGCTGCGGACGCTGCTTTCCGGGACTCCGGCCCCTGGGGGGTGGGGGCTTCCGCTGAGGCAGGAGCCCTGGGTTCTTCCGTTCCGGCGGGCTGGGATCCCTTGGCCGCGGCGCTGCCCTCGGCCTGATCCGTGCGAGCTGCGGGTGCCTCGTCGACCGTGGCTTTCCGGGGCTCGGAGGCCTCGGGTCGCGCTTCGGAGCGGTCCCTTGAGGGGCGGACCTCCCGGGACGGGGAATCGGTCGTTTTTGCCTGAGATGGGGCAGGAGGGGCCGCGGTGGGGGGCGCGGGGGGCAGCCAGGCGGCCTGGGCCAGGAAGGCGGCGAAGCCGGCCTCCATTCCGGTCTGGGGTTCGGCTTCCCGGTTCCGGGGAGGGGCGGGGGACTGCGCATCCAGCTTGAGGGCTTGGAGCATGGGGATTCTCCGGCCCGGTACGACCGGGCAGCTCCCCCATCGCCAAGCCCGTGCCGGAAAACCTGGGCGAAAAACGCCGGGACCCGGTGGGCGGGGCGCAACGCCCGCCGTCGGCCCGTTCCCCTACTTCGAGGGAGGCACGGTCTTGGTGAGGGCCACTCGTTCGCTGAGGCGGCCCGCCAGGCGAGCATCCTGAAGGGCCACCTGATCCAGGATCCGGGCGGCCTTCTTGGGCTGCATGGTGCCCAGCAGGGAAACGGCCACCACTTCGTTCATGCGGGCCAGCTCCTTCAGGGCCTGGGCGCCTGCGTTGGGCTCCATGGCCTCGTAGGTGCGGACCAGCTGGGGATCCAGGGCCGGCCGGGCACGCTCCGCTTCAAAGCGGGCCTGGGCTTCCTGGAGGGCCTGTTCGCGGGTCTGGAGGTCCGTGCGGTCACGATCCAGGGTGCCTTGCAGGGTGGCCAGCCGCTGCTCCAGTTCCAGGAGCTGGCGCTCCTTCAGGACGAGGGCCTTCTCCTTGGCCTGGACCTGCCCGGCCAGCTCCGTGAGCTTGAGGCCTTCGGGCTGTTTGGGGTCCTGGGCCGACAGCCAGATCACGCCGGCGGAAAGGGCGAGGGGAGCGAGGATCCAGAGCCAGGTGCGGGGAGTCATGGGCCACCTCATGAGGCGGAGCGGGATTGGAAGCGGTGGCGGAGGACCGCAAGCTCGTCGGCGGCGGCCGCTTCCTCCCGAAGGAGTTCGAGGTCGTGGAGGGCTTTCCGGCGCTCCTTGAGCCGCAGAAGCATCAGGTGCTCCTGGTGCGCCTTGGTCAGGGCCTTCCGTGCGGCTTCCACCTGGGCCTCGGCCTGGCGCAGTTCTTCGGAGGCGGCTTCGATGCGCTGTTCCAGGACCACCAGCCAGCGTTCCACCGCACGCCAGAAGGTGAGATCGATGGGCTGTCCGGTCTCGGTCCGGCGGGATTCCAGGGCCTGCTGGTGGCGCAGGTTCAGATCCTGGAGGCGCGCCTCCACCTCGTTCCGCTGGGCCACGGTGCGGCCCAGGTGGCGCTGGGCTTCCTGCTCCAGGCTCTTGCGGAGCTTGAGCAGGGATTCCAGACGGAAGCGGAAGCGTCCAGCCATCTCAGGCTCCCGTGGCCTTCAGGTAGGGGGCCAGGTCCACGCCGAAGATCTGGCCCATGGCCAGCAGGGTCTGCCGATGGTTCGAATCCTCGGCCACCGCCTGGCGGAGGAAGGCCTGGATGGAAGGCTGGAAGTGGATGGCCTGGTCGATGGCGGGGCTGGAACCCTTCACGTAGGCCCCGATCTGGATCAGGTCCTCCGCATCGTTGTAGGTGGCCATCAGGTCACGGATCTTGGCCACGAGCTGCTTCTGCTCCGGGAAGGCCAGGGCGGAAAAGAGCCGGGAGATGCTGGCCAGCACATCGATGGCGGGGAAGTGGTTCTTGGTGGCCAGCCGCCGGGAAAGCACCACATGCCCATCGAGGATGCCGCGCACGGCATCGCTGATGGGCTCGTTCATGTCATCGCCTTCGACCAGCACGGTGTAGAGGCCCGTGATGGATCCCAGGTCCTCGAAGGTGCCGGCGCGCTCCATGAGCCGGGGCAGCAGGGCGAAGACGCTTGGCGTGTAGCCCCGGCTGCTGGGCGGCTCGCCGGCGGAAAGCCCCACCTCCCGCTGGGCCATGGCGAAGCGGGTGACGGAGTCCATCATCATCAGGACATCCTTGCCCTGGCGCATGAAGTACTCGGCCACGGTGGTCCCGGCCAGGGCGCACCGCAGGCGCAACAGCGGCGTCTGGTCGCTGGTGGCCACCACCACGACACTGCGGCGGAGCCCTTCCTCGCCCAGGTCGTTCTCGATGAATTCCCGCAGTTCGCGGCCCCGTTCACCCACCAGGGCAATGACGTTCACTTCGGCCGAGGTGTTCCGGGCCACCATGCCCATGAGGGTGGATTTGCCCACGCCGGAACCGGCGAACACGCCCACCCGCTGGCCCTTGCCCAGGGTCAGCATGCCGTCGATGACCCGTACGCCCGTGGCCAGAACCTGGTCGATGCGCCGACGGCGCATGGGATTGGGGGGCTGACCGTGGATGGGGAGATGGGCCTCGGGTTCGATGGGCGGGCCGCCGTCGAGAGGGCGTCCCAGGGGATCGATGACCCGGCCCAGCAAGGCATTGGAGACGGGCAGCTCCGGTTGGTGTCCTGTGCCCTCCACCAGCAGTCCGGGCCGGATGCCTTCCGTATTCTCGATAGGCATGAGGAGCACCTGCTGGCCCTGGAAGCCCACCACCTCGGCGGCGATCCGGCGCCCGTCCCCCAGGTGGATGAGCATCTGCTCGCCGACGCTGCCTTCGGGGCCCCGGGATTCCACCACGAGCCCCACCACCTTGGACACCCGGCCCATGAGGTCGCCAGGCGGGAGGCGCCGGATCCGGGCCTCCAGGTCTTCGAGGCCCATCACGCCCATCGCTCTTCCCGGAAGCGGTGGAGAAGTTCCAGAACCCGCTCGCGCCGACGCTCCAGGGTGGCTTCCACCACCCCTTCGGGGCTGGACAGCCGCAGGCTGCCCCGGCTGAGCTCGGGATCCTCCACCAGACGCAGGCCCTGGGTGCCGACGAAGTGGTCGCCGAGCTGCTCCAGATCCTTCGGGTTCAGGCTGACCTCCAGGGGCGACGCATTGCCTTCTGGCGCAGAGAAGGGGTGGCGTTCCAGGAGCTTTTCCAGCAGAGGCCGGATGGAATCCCGGCTGAATTCGATCTGGCGTCCGGCCAGGTATTCGCCCAGCGCCATGGCCAGGGCCAGGACCTCGTCCCTGGAAGCCTTCTCCAGCAGGCTGGCGGAACGTGAAAGCTCCTCCAGGTGCTTCTCCAGGCGGCTGGTGTAGACCTTGTACTGGCTCTCTCCGAAGTTCCGGCCCTCGGCCTCGCCCGCGGCGAACCCTTCCTCGTAGGCCCGCCGGGCGATGTCCTGGGCCTGGTGCTCCGCCATCTGGAGCTTGTCGTGGATCTGCTGATCCACGGAAGCCAGGCGATGAGCATCCTCTTCCGGAGTCGAGAACTGCTTGGCCAAAGGCGCGTCGTCTTCATCCGCAGCGTGGTCCGCTCCAGGGATCGGCGGCGCGTAGGTGGCGGCGAAGTATGGGAAGGCCTCGATCTCCCGGTGGACGGCCTCGTGAGCGGGGATGAAGCGGCTAGGTGACATAGTCCTCGCCCCCGCCGCCGCCGATGGAAATGATGCCTTCCTCTTCCAGCTGGCGGACGATCTCTACGACTTCGTGCTGGGCCTTCTCCACTTCCTTGAGCTTCACGGGGCCCATGAAGTCCATTTCCTCCTTCATCATCTCCACGGCGCGGCTGGACATGCAGCGGAAGAACTGGTTGCGCAGTTCCTCGCTGGTGCCCTTGAGGGCGATGGTCAGCACCTTCTTGTCGGCCCGCTTGAGGATCTCGGTGATGCCGGTCTCGTCGATGAGCAGGATGTCGTCGAAGACGAACATGAGATCCCGGATGCTGGCGGCCAGCTGGGGGTTTTCGTTCTCGATCTTCTCCAGCACCAGGCGGCCCGTGGTGCGGTCCATGCGGTTGAACAGCTCCGCCACGGCCCGCACGCCGCCGTAGGCCTCGGTGGCGAAGGAACCCAGCGCCTCCAGCTTCTGTTCCAGGATCAGGCTGATGCGGCGAACCACCTCGGGGCTGATCTCCTGGAGGTTGGCCATGCGCATGGCGACATCGGCCCGCAGGTGCTCGGGAAGGCTGGCGATGAGATCCCCGGCCTGGCTGGCGTTGAGGTGGGCCAGGATCAAGGCGATGGTCTGGGGATGCTCGTTCTGGATGAACTTGGAAAGCTGCTGGGGGTTGGCCCGCTCGATGCTGGTGAAGCCCGCGCTGGATTCCAGAGCCTTGGTGAGGCGATCGATGATCTTGCGGGCCGCTTCGGGGCCCACGGATTTGATGAGGAGCTTCTTGGCGTACTCGATCCCGCCCTGGGCGATGTAGGTCTTCGCCAGGGTCATGGCGTGGAATTCCTCCAGGACCGTGTCCGCCACTTCGGGCGTCACATGCTTGGTGAGGGCGATCTCCTTGGAGATGGATTGGATCTCGTCCTCTTCCAGATACTTGAAGAGGCTGGCCGCCACATCGTCCCCCAGGGAGACCATGAGCACGGCGGCCTTCTGGGTGCCGGTCAGCTTGCTCACGGCCTACCTCCCATCCTCAAGCATCCATGAACGGACCAGGGAGGCGATGGTTTCAGGATCCCCATTGGCGCTTTCCTGGATGCGTTTCTTGATGAGCTGGCGGCGCTGGGCCTCCGGGGCGCCTGCGGCCCCCCCGGCGTTCAGTTCGGCCTCGATCTCCGCTTCCAGTTCGGCCACGGATTTCGTGGGGGTGATCCGGCGCTGGGACGGAGCGCCTCCCTCGTCCTCGCCGCCACCCTGCACACGCAAGGGGGCCGGGCGGTTGATGGCTGAAGACAGCTTCTTGAGCATGGGCATCACCACCATGAAGAAAAGGATGGCACCCAGGAAGATCAGCAGCGCGGTCGGCGCATACTTCAGGGCCTGATCCATCCAGAACTGCTTCCGGGCTTCCGCCTCCTCCTTGGGATTCACCACGGAAGCGAAGGGCAGGTTCTCCACGGTGAGGCTGTCGCCCCGCTGATCCTGGATGCCCACCGCAGAAGCCACCTGGTCGCGGATCTTTTTCAATTCCTCGGGGCTGCGCGGAATGACCTTCTCCACGGGTTCGCCTTTGGGATCCTTCTCCCACTGGGTGGCGTGGTCCACGATCACGGCCAGGGAGACCCGCTTGATGCCGCCCGGAGCCTGCTCGACGCTGCGCAGGGTCTTGCTGATCTCGAAATTGGTGGTGTTTTCCTTCTTCTCGGTGTTCTCGATCACCCCGGGCGCCAGGGCGGTCCCGGTGGCCGGTGCCACGTTGCTGGGGGTTCCCGGCACGCCCAGGGCCGCATCCCGCTTGGTGGACTTCTCCTCCCGGGTGTTGATGGAACGCTCCACCTGGCTCTGAGGGTCGAAGCGCTCCTCCTGCAGTTTCACCTTGTCGAAATCAAGCTCCACATGGGCCGTGGCCCGCACCTTGCCCAGGCCCACCACGGGCTCCAGAAGTTCCGTGACCCGCTGGACGAGGTGATCCTCCTCCTCCCGCTGGATCTTCTTCTGGGAATCCGATGCGCCCACCATCGGGTCCTTCCCGGAGCGGCTGAGGATGCGGCTGTATTGGTCGATGACCACCACATTCTCGGGCTTGAGGCCCTCGACGGCAGCGGCCACCAGATTCACGATGGCCTGGGTGTTCTCCTCCGGGAGCATCCGGGAGCCCTTCAGGCGCAGAAGGACCGAGGCCTTGGCGTCCTCCTTCTCCGTGATGAAGGGGCTGTCGCTGCCGGGGGTGATGTGGACCGTGGCGTCGTTGAGCACGCTGCCGAGGCCCTCCTTGAGGGTCCGGGCCAGATGCGTCTCCATGGCGCGGCGGTAGATGACCTTCTGCGTGAAATCGGTGGTGGTGAGGCTGGGAGCTTCCAGCTTCTCGAATCCGATGCCTTCGCCCTGGGGAAGCCCTTCCCCTGCGAAGCGCAGGCGAAGCTCGCCCACGCGGCTCCTGGGAACGAGAACGGTGCGCTGGTCGCTGCTCAGTTCGTAGGGAAGGTTCTGCTTGCGCAGTTCCTCCACGATGCGGTTGGCATCCTGGGGCGGAAGGTTGCTGAACAGCACCCCCATGCTTTCGGTGCGGGCCCAGATGGTCAGCCCGGCCAGGGCCACCAGCACCACGGCAAGAATCGCACCCACCATCACCTTCTGGGTGGTGGACATGCTTTGGAATGCGCGCTGGAGCTGGGAGGTGAGGCTGTTCTCGCCGGCCATGTCTTCCTTCCGTTGGCCGGGGCCTCAAGGAGAGGGTATCGCTACATCTGCATCCGCATGACTTCGCGATAGGCCTCGATGAGCTTGGACCGGACGGCCATCATCATCTGGAAACTGACATCGGCTTTCTGGACCGCCAGGATCGCCGTGTGCATGTCAGTCGATTCGCCGGTCATCAAGTTCCGTGCCTCAAGTTCCGCCACGTTCTGGGCTTCGTTCACTTCCTGCATGGCCTGCTTGAGGAGATCCCCGAAGTCCGGCCCCCCGGCAGGGGGCGCAGACGCAGGCTTCACCGGCTCGCCCAGGGGCGGGAGGGGGGAGAGGCCGAGGTTCTTGAGGGGGTCCATGGGGTTCGCTCGCTGAGGTCAGGATGGGTTCAGGGCGGGGGAGCTGCCAGTCGGAAATCCGTCACTTGGGGTCATTGGACCCGCAGAAGGTCCTGGGCGGAAAGGGCCATGCTGCGAACGCCCCGCAAAACCGCAATGTTGGCTTCATAGGCTCGGGTGGCTTCGGTCAGGTTCACCATCTCCTCGACGGGGTTCACGTTGGGATAGAAGACGAGCCCGTCGGCGTTGGCATCGGGGTGGCTGGGCTCGTATTTGCTGATGAAGGGATCGGTGGAGGTTCGCACCTCGGCCACCTGGACGCCGAGGAAGTCCCGTCCTGCCCGGTCCTGGCCCAGGTCCTGGACCTGGAACACGGCATCCTTCTTCCGGAAGGGGCCGCCCTCGGCGGTGCGGGTGGTTTCGGCGTTGGCGATGTTGGCGGCCACCAGCTGCACCCGGAGGCGCTGGGCGGCCAGACCGGAGGCGGCGATATCCTGGATGCGGGCGAAACTCATCAGCGGCTCCCGTCACGAATGACCTGGTAGAGCTTGCGAAGTTCGGTCTGCGCAAAGCTGGCGCTCAGGCTGTAGGCGCTCTGGGTGCGGGCCAGGAGGGTGGTTTCCCGGTCCAGGTTCACATCGTTTCCATCGTTCCGTTCCCACGCGGGGCGCAGGGAGCCGGAGGCTGCGGCAGGCGAAAGATCCGGGGCGGGGGCGAGGTGCCCTTCGTGGGTGCGAGCCATGGGCAAGGCGTTCCCATCGATCCGCCCCAGTTCCTGCTTCAGGGCGTCCTGGAAGCTGAAGTCCCGGGTCCGGTACCCCGGGGTATCGATGTTGGCAAGGTTCGAAGCGATCAGGGCCATCCGCTGGCTTGCCAGGGTCATGGAGCGATCCATGGTGGCGATCATGCGGTTGCTGGAAACAAGGTCGAACATGGGAACCCTGCAGAATTGGCCCGGTTTCCGGGCGCGGTCTCGTGGGATTTGCAGGGTCCATGCCGATGTCCCGGAGGCTCCCGGAACGGCGTTCCCGTATGCGGATGCCCAAAGGCCTTGCTAGACTGCCTTTCCAACACCGAGGAAGCCCATGAACATCACCACACGGACCCATCAGGACATCACGATCCTCCTTCCCGAGGGGAAGATCACCCTGGGCGACGGCGACCAGGAACTGGGCGAGGCTGTGCGCCAGGCCCTCGAGAAGGGTGCCCGCAAGATCGTCCTCAACCTCGAGAAGGTCACCTACATGGACTCCTCCGGTGTGGGCGAACTGGTGGGCTGCTACACCTCCATCAAGAACCGGGGTGGCGAACTGCGCATCTGCGGCATGAACGCCCGCATCTTCAACCTCATCACCATGACCAGCCTGCACTCCGTGTTCGATGTGAAGGACACCGAGGCGGAGGCGATTGCCGCTTTCTGATCCTGGCGAATGGCCTGGACGCGCCCAGCCCTGCTGGTTCTGGCCGTCCCGCTCCTTCAGGCCCAAGCGCCCGATCCGGCGTCCGGGCCCGAATCGGCGGGGCGGCCCTTGCTGCGCATCGAGATCGAAGGGTGCGGAGCCGATGACCAGCGATATGTGCGGTCGGCTCTGGGGCTGACCCTTGGCCGCAGTGTGGACGAGGCCACCCTTGCCCACGCCCTGGAGGCGGTCCGGCTCACGGATCGCTATCGCCGAGTTGAGGGGCAACGCCACCGGGAGGCCGCCGGGGACGTGGTGCGTCTGGCGGTGGAACCCTGGCCGGTGGTCCGAGGCATGGAGCTTCGAGGGGATCTCCCGTCCAGGCTGAAGGACCGCGCGCCCTGGTCCATCCGGAAGGGCCAGCGGATCGGCGCCCGGCGCTGCGAGGCTCAGCGGGTTGCCCTGGAATCCTGGCTCCGGACTTCCGGCTACCCCAAAGCCGTTGTGAAGGTGGAACGTCTTGAACCAGACGCCCGCCTCATCTTCCAGGTCGCGGTTGGTCCCCCGGATGCGATCCAGCGCCTCCGGCTGGAGGGGGTTCCCGCGCCCTACAGGGCTGATGAGCTGCTGGAAGGGCTGCGCCTGAAGCCCGGGGCGGACCTCTGGACCGAAACCACCCGCCGGGAAGCCCTGGCCCGGGTTCGAAAACGTTTCGTGCGGGATCGCCGCCTTTTCGGAACCGTCGAGCTGGACCGAAGCCCCGAGGGGACGGTCACCCTCAAGGTTGCGCCGGGACCGGTGGTGCGACTGGCAGGAGAAGGCAGCGGGTTCGGAGCCCATCGGATCCTGGGCCGCGGGTTGGGCTGGACGCGATTGAAGGACCTGGTGCCCCTGGTCCGTGCGGAGCGTTTCAGTCCCGAACTGCTGGATGAAGGCGCCCGCCGCATCACCCGGACCCTGCGGGACCGCGGCTATCTGGACGTGGCGGTGGACCACCGCACGGAGGTGCTCAAGGGCCCCGCGAGCGCGCCTCAGGAGGTGCGTGTGGTCTATCGCATCCAGAGGGGGCCTCGGCTGGTGCTCAAATCCGTGCGGGCCACCAAGGTTCAGGAACTGGAAACGGAGGCGGTCCGCGAGGCCACGGCCCTGCCACCCAGCCTGCCCCCCCTCCAGACCAACTACGCCACACCCTCCCTGCTGGGGTCCATGGAAGACCGGCTGCTCCACGCCTATCGTTCCCGGGGCTATACGGACGTCCGTATCGGGCGCCCGGTCCTGGAGCGGGACGGGAAGGATGCAACCCTGGTCCTTGAAGTGCGGGAAGGGACCCGGCGGACCCTGGAAGCCGTGATCCTGGATGTTCCGGATCTTCCCGGCTGGAACCCCTGGGAACTGGCCGACCAGCTTCCCTTGGCGGCTGCGGATCGACCGTTCCTGGAATCGATCCAGGGGGGACGGCTTCGGGTCTATCGCAGCGACCGGCCGGAACTGGCCTCCCAGCTCCTGACGGTTCAGGAGCTGGAGACGCCCTCCAAACCCGGAATCCGCACTTTCCGGCTCACCTCGGACGGTGTTCTCCCGCTGGTGCGGGGGGATTTCGCCTCGGTCCTGGCCGGGGTCCGCCAGCGTCTCACCAGCTGGGGGGCTTTGCGTCCCCCCTCGGAAACCCTCCGGGTGGAGGAGGGACAGAGCGGAGCCATTGTCCACATCGGGATCCCGGTCCAGCCTCTGGGGAGGGTTGCTCGTCTGATGGTTCAGGGCGCGGATGCGAGCCGCGCCCGCGCGGTGCTCCGAAGCGCCCAGCTCCAGCCCGACGAGCCCCTGGATCCGGCCCGGCTGGCCCAGGCCCAGGCCCGGGTGGGCAATCTGGGGGCCTTCGATCGTGTGGATCTCTTTTCCGCCCTGGAGCTGGAAGAAACCCCAGGCAACTGGCAGGAAGGGGATCTGGTCCTGAGCCTCCGGGAGCGCTCGCCGTGGGTTTTCAGTTCCGGCTTCGGCTACGACAAGAGCCAGGGCTACCACCTGGGCTTCGGCGCCCAGCGCCTGAACCTCGGCGGCATGGGCCGAACGCTGGATTTCGGATTCCGCGCGGGGGATGCCACCATCCGCAACCCCACCCTTCGACGCTGGTTCCCCACCGGGACCTATACACGTTCCGTGGACATGTACAGCGTGGGCTATTCGGATCCCTTCTTCGCGCCGGATGTCCTGTCCGGTCTGCTGCCGGATCAGACCCAGCTCCTGGGTGAGGCCGCCTACATCGAGGAACGCCGTTCCCTGTATCTGCTCCGCCGTCGTCGGCTGATGGGCGGACTGGAGTGGCAGATGGGGGACCATTGGCACATCCAGGCGGGCTATCGGTTCGAACGCAGCGAGGTCGCCGCAGCCCCCGGCGTGAACATCCGCGATGAGGATCTGGCCGTGGTGGCCCGCATACCCGGCCGAGCGGTGATCTCGGCCCCCTACCTCCAGGTGACGCGGGATCTCCGGGACAATCCCCTCGATCCCACCGCCGGAAGCTTCGGGGTGCTGCGGCTGGAATTCGCGAACCAGGCCTTCGGTACCAGTTCCAACAGCAGCTTCGTGAAAGTGGATGCGCGTCAGCAGTGGCACTGGCCCCTGGGGCGGCGGGCGAACTTTGGCGTGGTGAGCCTGGCCCTGCGGGCCGGCGTGGCCCGGCCCACGGCCAGCACCAGCGAGGAACTCCCTTTGGCGGAGCGCTTCTTTGCGGGAGGGCCGGGAAGCCATCGGGGGGTGGAACCCGATGCCCTGGGCCCCCGGGGGGCCATTCCGCGCCTGGATGACGCCGGTCAGCCCGTGCTGGATGACCAGGGCAACCCACTGTTCCAATACCTGCCCCTGGGGGGTCAGGGCCTGGCGTTGGCGAGCCTGGAATACCGGTTCCCCATCCCCTTCCTGGGCTCCGTGGTCTGGGGAGAGGTCTTCGTGGACAGCGGGCAGGTCTACCAGAACCTGTCCGATGTCGGCCAACGTCCCCGCTGGCCGCCCCTCCGGACGGCCTTGGGCCTTGGACTGATCTTCAAGATCGGCCTGCCCTTGAAGGTGGAGTACGCCGCGGATGTGAAGCGCATCCTCGGGCGCCCGCGGACCCCCGCCGAGCGGGACACGCAACTCAAGAGCGTGCTCATTTCCGCAGGGTTCCAGTTCTGAAGGCCCAGCGGCTTCGGACGGCTGGATGCGAGGCGTTGCCGCTGTCATCTCGCGCTCGCAGGACGGCTGTTTCTCGCGGAATCGGGTTCCCGGCGAGGAGGGAATCACGGAGATGGCGAGGCGCGGCTGGACTCGCGTTGCCGACAACCGCTCGCGCCTGATTCCGCTGCGATCGTCCGCAGGACGATCTTCGCGGGGCGCTTGCGGGCCGGCTGCCACTCGCTGGTTCGAGTCCAGGCGAGGTACGAACTTCGGGGCCCCTTCGGGGCCCCGTTTGGTGGGCGCGGCTGGACTCGAACCAGCGACCTCTACCGTGTCAAGATAGCGCTCTAACCACCTGAGCTACGTGCCCGCGCGAAGGTTCATTGTAGCGGGAGGGCCGGGAAAGTCGAGAGCTACTCGACGGTGACGCTCTTGGCGAGGTTGCGGGGCTGGTCCACGTCGCAGCCGCGGAGCACGGCGATGTGGTAGGCCAGGAGCTGGAGGGGCACCACGTAGAGCAGGGGGGCCAGCCAGGGGTGGACGGCGGGGAGTTCCAGCACGTCTTCGGCGATGTTCTCCAGGCCGCGGTCGCCTTCGGTGACGAGGCCGAGGATGCGGCCATCCCGGGCTGCGGCTTCCTGGAGGTTGCTGAGGGTCTTCTCCCGGTGGGCATCCTTCGGCATGAGGGCCACCACGGGCAGGTGGCGGTCGATGAGGGCGATGGGGCCGTGCTTCATTTCGCCCGCAGGATAGCCTTCGGCATGGATGTATGAGATTTCCTTGAGCTTGAGCGCGCCTTCAAGGGCGATGGGGTAGAGGGGGCCGCGTCCCAGGTAGAGCACATCCTTGGCCTCCTGCCAGCGGTGGGCCCAGGCCACCAGCTTGGGTTCCAGGGCGGCCATGCGCTCCAGGTGGGCCGGCAGCTCCCGGAGGCCCTGGAGGAGTTCGGCCTTGAGGGCAGGATCCACGGTGCCCTTGGCTTCGCCCAGCTTCAGGGCCAGCAGGGTGAGGACCGCCAGTTGGGTGGTGAAGGCCTTGGTGGAGGCCACGCCGATCTCGGGCCCTGCGTGGGTGAGCAGGGTGGCCTCCGCGGTGCGGGCGGCGGTGGAGCCCGGCACGTTGCAGACGGCCAGGGTGCGGGCGCCCCGGGCGGCGGCTTCGCGCATGGCGGCCAGGGTGTCCGCGGTTTCGCCGCTCTGGGTGATGCCGATGATGAGGGTCTGAGGTGGGATCACCGGTTCCCGGTAGCGGTACTCGGAGGCATAGTCGACTTCCACCGGCACCCGGGCCAGCTGCTCGATAAGGAACTTGCCCACGAGGCCCGCGTGCCAGCTGGTGCCGCAGGCCACGATGTGGATGCGCTGCAGGTAGAACAGCTCGGTTTCGCTGAAGGGCAGATCCAGCGGAATGGGCCCTGCGCCCAGGGGCAGGCGGTTCAGCAGGGTGTTCGAAAGGGCCTGGGGCTGCTCGAAGATCTCCTTCTGCATGAAATGCTTGAAGCGGCCCTTTTCGGCCCCCACGGGATCGAAGGGAACCGTGTGGACGGGGCGCTCCACGGCGGTGCCGTCGGGGCGGGAGATGCGGGCGCCTCCGGCGGTGAGCTCTGCCAGATCCCCATCCTCCAGGTAGATCACCCGGGTGTGTTCCAGGAAACGCCCCACCACCGAGCGCACGCGGATGTGCTCGCTCAGGCCCGGCACGCCGGGCGGCAGCATGCAGGCGCCGCGCACGATCAGGTCGATCTGTGCGCCGGCCTGGCTGGCGGCC
>MWBB01000036.1 GCA_002068835.1 Acidobacteria bacterium ADurb.Bin340
GATTCCCAGGTCCCGGCCCGTCATCAGGGTGTCGCAGTCCAGGGGCACGCCCTTCATGCGGCCCGCCACTTCGGCCAGGGGGACGTAGTTCACGTTGGGGTAGGCCAGGGCCACCATCACACCGCTGTGGCCTTCGTCCAGGGCTCGCACGGCGGCAGCGCCGAAGCGCAGGGCGGCCAGGCGGTCGAAGGTGGTGGGGCTGCCGCCCCGCAGGAGATGCCCCAGCACCACGGTGCGGCTGTCCTTGCCTGTGAGCTGCTGGAGGGCCTGGCTCACCCGTTCGCCGATGCCTCCCAGGCGTTCCGCGTGGCCGATTTCGGCGGGAGCCTGGATGCTGCGTTCGCCGTCGGCGGGACGGGCGCCTTCGGCCACCACCACCACCGAGTAGGTGCGGCCATGTCGCTCCCGCTCCCTGATTTTTTCGGCCACCTTCTCCAGCCGGAAGGGGATCTCGGGGATCAGGATGGCGTGGGCTCCGCCGGAAATGCCCGCATGCAGGGCAATCCAGCCTGCATAGCGGCCCATCATCTCCACGACCATGATGCGCTGGTGGCTTTCGGCGGTGCTGTGCAGGCGGTCCAGGCTTTCGGTGGCGAAGGCCACGGCGGTGTCGAAGCCGAAGGTGGTGCTGGTCTTGTCCAGATCGTTGTCGATGGTCTTGGGGACGCCCACCACCCGCAGGCCCTTCTGGGCCAGGGCGTGGGCGATGGTGAGGGAACCATCGCCACCCACCGAAACCAGGGCATCCAGTTCCCGCTTGGCGAAGAACTCGATGATCTCGCCCGTCCGGTCGATCTCCTTCACGGTCCCATCGGGCATCCGCATGGGAAAGGCCAGCGGGTTGCCCCGGTTCGTGGTGCCCAGGATGGTGCCGCCCAGGTGGGCGATGCCCCGCACCCGCTCCCGGGTGAGCTTGAACACGCCGCCTTCGGGGAACCGTTCCGGGAAGAGGATGCCGTTGAAGCCTTCCCGGATGCCGTAGCACTCCCAGCCTCGGTTGGTGGCCGCGATGACGGTTGCGCGGATCACGGCGTTGAGGCCCGGGGCGTCCCCGCCGCCGGTGCAGATGGCGATGCGTCGGATGCCGTGGGGCATGGCGTGCTCCTGGAAGGAAGGGAACCAGCAGGATAGCGGAAGGGCGGGGCATCTGCGTGTAGAGGGAAAGCCCCGACGGCGGCGGGCACCCTTTCCCTTTCTTCCGGACCCCCGGAAAGGCTGTGATTTCTGTCAACAAGCATGTTCCTTGATGGCCATCAAGGAGCTTCGGTTCTCCGCTGGGCAACCTGGATCCAGGCGGCTGATCGCCTCAACACGTTCCCCAACATCCGCAAGGAGGATGCATGTCCATGTTCTGTTTTCAGTGCCAGGAAGCCTACAAAAACGAGGGCTGCGTGGCCTCGGGGATGTGCGGCAAGAAGCCCGCGACCAGCAACCTGATGGACCTGCTGGTCTACAACCTGAAGGGCGTGGCGCTCCTGGAGGAGATGGCTTCCGCCCAGCGTCCGGTCAGCTCCAAGGTGGGGCTCTTCCTGGCGGAAAGCCTCTTCATCACCATCACCAACGCCAACTTCGACAACGCGCGGATCACGGCTCAGATCCAGCAGGCCCTCCAGTTCAAGCGGGAGCTGCGGGCAGAGCTCGGGTCGGTGGAGCTGCCGGACAGCGCAACCTGGGAAGGCGGCGAGGACACCTTCCAGGCCAAGGCCGAGACCGTGGGCATCCTCAGCGAGGCCAACGAGGACCTTCGCAGCCTCCAGGAACTCGTCATCTACGGACTCAAGGGCATTGCTGCCTATGCGGACCACGCGGCGGTGCTCGGCTACGAGAGCCAGGAGGTCTACGACTTCTTCGTGAAGGCCCTGGCCGCGACCACCAGGCCCCTGGGGGCCGATGAACTCACGGCCCTGGCGCTGGAAACCGGCAAGGTCGCGGTGACGGGCATGGCCCTTCTGGATGAGGCCAACACCAAGACCTACGGCCATCCCGAGATCACCGAGGTCAACCTGGGCGTGGGGAAGAACCCCGGCATCCTGGTTTCGGGCCACGACCTCCTGGACCTGGCGGAACTGCTGGAGCAGACCGAAGGCACCGGAGTCGATGTCTACACCCACAGCGAGATGCTGCCGGCCCACAGCTACCCCGAGCTGAAGAAGCACAAGCACCTCGTTGGCAACTACGGCAACGCCTGGTGGCAGCAGGACAAGGAGTTCGAAAGCTTCAACGGCGTCATCCTGATGACCACCAACTGCATCGTTCCCGTGCGCAAGTCCTATGCGGACCGGATCTACACCACGGGCATGTCGGGCTATCCCGGCGTTCCCCACGTGGCGGACCGCCCCAAGGGCGGGAAGAAGGACTTCTCGGCCCTCATTGCCCGCGCCAAGTTCTGCGCGCCGCCCCAGGAGATCGAGAGCGGAACGCTGACGAACGGGTTCGCGCACCAGCAGGTTCTGGCCTTGGCCGACAAGGTGGTAGATGCCATCAAGTCCGGTGCCATCAAGCGCTTCGTGGTCATGGGGGGATGCGATGGGCGCCAGAAGGAGCGGGACTACTTCACCCAGGTGGCCCGTCAGCTTCCGAAGGACACCGTCATCCTCACGGCTGGGTGCGCCAAGTACCGCTACAACAAGCTTGAGCTGGGGGACATCGGCGGCATTCCCCGGGTGCTGGATGCCGGCCAGTGCAACGACAGCTACAGCCTGGCGGTCATCGCCCTGAAGCTCAAGGAAGCCTTCGGGCTGGAGGACATCAACGAGCTGCCCATCTCCTTCGATCTGGGCTGGTACGAGCAGAAGGCCATCGCCGTGCTGCTGGCTCTCCTCCACCTGGGCGTGAAGGGCATCCGCGTCGGGCCGACCCTGCCGGCCTTCCTCAGCCCCAACGTGGCCAAGGTCCTGGTGGAAGCCTTCGACCTCAAGCTCATCACCACCGCCGAGGCGGACATCGAGCAGATGATGGTCGGCGCGTAGGAATCCGATCCGAACCCTGAACAAGCCGAAGCGCCAGGATCACGCCTGGCGCTTCGGCTTGTTCAGGGATTCTGTTTCCTGGCTACTTCAGGCCGCGCTTGTCGAGGAGGGGCCCCACCTTGGGATCCCGGCCCCGGAAGGCGCGGTAGAGCACGTCGCCGTCGGCCAGTCCGCCGCGGCTGAGCACTTCCTTGCGGAAGGCCTGGGCGGTGGCGGGGTGGAAGAGGTTGCCCTTCTCCTTGAAGGCCTGGAAGGCATCGGTGTCCAGTACGGCGGACCAGATGTAGGCGTAGTAGCCGGAGGCGTAGCCGCCGCCCCAGATGTGGTTGAAGTAGGGCGTGCGGTAGCGGGGCGGAATGGCGTCCAGGGCGCCCATCTTCTTGAGGCTGGCCTGCTCGAAGGCGGCAGCATCCTGGGGCTCCGTGGTGGCCAGGGTGTGCCAGTCCATGTCGAGGAAACTGGCCTGGAGGTATTCGCCGGTGGCGAAGCCCTGGCCGTAGCGGGAGGCCGCCTGGATCTTGGCGATGAGGGCCTGGGGAATGACCTGGCCGGTCTTCCAGTGCTTGGCGTACTGCTTCAGCACCTGGGGCTCCATGGCCCAGTTCTCCATGATCTGGCTGGGCAGCTCCACGAAGTCCCGGGGCGTGCCGGCGGTGCCGCGGTAGGCGCCCTGGTAGAAGAGGTTGTGCAGAGCGTGGCCGAATTCGTGGAAGAGGGTCTGCACCTCGTCCGCGGTCAGCAGGGCGGGCGTATCGCCCGTGGGCCGCGTGAAGTTGCACACGTTCACCACCAGGGGATCGATGCGCTTGCCCTGTTCATCCTTCCGGGCGCCCCGGTAGGTGCTGCACCAGGCGCCGCCCCGCTTGCCGGGCCGAGGGTGGTAGTCCACCAGCATCACGCCCACGGGCTGGCCATTCTTCTCCTTCACCTCGAAGGCCTTCACTTCGGTGTGGTAGACGGGGATGTCCGTGCGGGGCGTGAAGGTGATGCCGTAGAGTTTCGTGGCCACCCCGAAGGCGCCCTCCCGCACCCGATCGATGGGGAAGTAGGGCTTGATCTCGCCTTCATCCAGGCTGTACTTGGCCCGCTTCACCTTCTCGGCGTAGAAGTGCCAATCCCACGATTGCAGCTTCTCCCCCGGGAAGTCCTTCTCCAGCAGGGCCTGCAGCTCCGCAGCTTCCTCGGTGGCCTTGGCCAGGGTGGGCTTCCAGAGCTGGTCCAGCAGGCCATAGACGCCCTTGGGGGTCTTGGCCATGGTTTCCTCAAGCACGTAGTCCGCCCAGGTCTTGTAGCCCAGCAGGTTGGCCTTCTCCACGCGCAGGGTGGCGATCCGGGCCGCGATGGCCTTGGTGTCCAGGGGGCCGCCATCGTTGCAGCGCTCCAGGTAGGCGGTGAGCATCCGCTTCCGCAGGTCGCGGTTCTCGGCGTACTGCAGGAAGGGCCAGAGGCTGGGGCCATCCAGGGTGAAGAGGAACCTGCCCTTCTGGCCCGCCTTTTCGGCGGCCAGGGCCGCGGCGGCCCGTTCGCCTTCCGGCAGGCCCGCGAGGTCGGAGGCCTCCAGCACCAGGCGGAAGTCCTTGGTGGCCTTCAGCAGGCGATCGCCGTAGTCCACGCCCAGGCGGCTCAGTTCGCCGTTGAGGGTCCGCATCTTGGCCTGCTTGGCCTCGTCCAGGGCCGCGCCGGCGCGCACGAAGCCCTTGTAGGTCTTTTCCAGCAGGCGGGCCTGCTCGGGGTTGAGCTTCGCGGCGGAACGGCCCTCCCACACGGCCTTCACCCGGGCCCAGAGGCGCGGGTCCAGGTTGATGTCGTCGCCGTGGGCGCTCAGCAGGGGGGCGCTCTCCCGGCGGATGGCCTGGAGGCCGGGCGTGGTTTCCGCGCCGCTCAGGTTGCCGAAGACCGAAAGCACCCGGTTCAGGAATTCGCCGGAGCGCTCCAGGGCTTCCACCGTGTTGGCGAAGGTTGGCTGGCCCTGGGACTCCACGATGGCTTTCACTTCGGCCTTCTGCCGGGCGATGCCTTCGCGGATGGCCGGCATGTAGTGGGCTTCCTGGATCTGCCCGAAGGGGGGCATGCCGAAGGGCGTCTTCCAGTCCTGAAAGAAGGGGTTGTCCGCCTGGGGGGCCTGGGCCACCAGGGCCGGCGCCAGGGCCGCGAGGCCGATCAGGGTGCGGGTCATCGTCATGGGGCGCTCCCGGGAAAGGGTGAACCCTCATGTTACGAGGTCCGAACCAGGGCGGGTACGCAAACCGGGGGACCGAAGCCCCCCGGTTGCCGGAACGGTTGGAAACAGGCCGCTACATCAGGCCGCGCTTCTTGAGCAGGGGCTCGACCTTGGGCTCGGCGCCCCGGAAGCGCTTGTAGAGGATCATGGCCTCGTCGCTGCCGCCCTTGGAGAGCACGTGCTCCCGGAAGGCCTTGCCCGTGGCGGGGTGGAAGAGGTCGCCCTTCTCCTTGAAGGCGGCGAAGGCGTCGGTGTCCAGCACGGCGCTCCAGATGTAGCTGTAGTAGCCCGCGGAGTAGCCCCCGGCGCTGTGGGCGAAGTAGGGGGTGCGGTAGCGAGGCAGGATCTCAGGGATCAGGCCCATCTTCTTGAGGCTGGCGGCCTCGAAGGCATCGGGATCCACGGGCTTGGTGTCCGTGAGGGTGTGCCAGTCCATGTCCAGCAGGGCCGCCGCCAGGAATTCCGTGGTGGCGAAGCCCTGGTTGAAGGTTCCGGCCTTCTGGATCTTGGCGATCAGGGCCTCGGGCATGGGCGCGCCGGTCTTGTGGTGGCGGGCGTAGCTCTTGAGCACTTCCGGTTCCAGGGCCCAGTTCTCCATGATCTGGCTGGGCAGTTCCACGAAGTCGATGGGGGTGGCGGTGCCCGATGTGGGCCGGTAGCGGCACTGGGAAAGCAGGCCGTGGAGGCCGTGGCCCAGTTCGTGGAAGAGGGTTTCCACTTCATCCACCGTGAGGAGGGCGGGGGTTCCGGCGGTGGGCCGGGAGAAGTTGCCCACGTTCACGATGACGGGCCGGATGTCCTGGCCCTTGGGGGTGCGCCACTGGTCCCGGTAGTTGCTCATCCAGGCGCCGCCGCGCTTGCCGGGCCGGGGATGGTAGTCCACGTAGAAGAGGCCCAGGTGTCGCCCGCTCACATCCTTCACTTCGAAGGCCTTCACCTCGTCGTGGTAGACGGGCACGCCCTTCACTTCGGTGAAGGTGATGCCGAACAGCTTGCTGGCCACCTGGAAGGCGCCGTCGCGCACCCGGTCCAGGCTGAAGTAGGGCTTGAGCTCCTCCTCATCCAGATCGAAGCGGGCCTTCTTCACCTTCTCGGAGTAGTAGCGCCAATCCCAGGGCTGGAGCTTTTCGCCGGGCAGGTCCTTCTCCAGCAGGGCCTGGAGGTCGGCGGCTTCGGCCTTGGCCTTGGCCAGGGAGGCGGGCCAGAGCTGGTTCAGCAGGCCGTAGACCCCGGCGGGGTTCTTGGCCATGTTCTCGTCCAGCTGGAAGTCGGCCCAGGTCTTGAAGCCCAGCAGGTTGGCCTTCTCCACGCGCAGCGCGGCGATGCGGGCCATGGTGGCGCGGTTGTCGGTCTCGCCGCCCTGGCTGCAGCGCCCTGCGTAGGCCTGGAGGAGCTGGCGGCGCAGGTCGCGGTTCTCGGCGTACTGCAGGAAGGGCCAGATGCTGGGCCCCTTCAGGGTGAAGACCCAGGTGTTCGGCTTGCCCGCCTCCTCGGCTGCAGCCGCGATCACGCCTTCGGGCAGGCCCTTGAGGTCGGCGGGGCTCGTCACTTCCAGGCGGTAGGCGTTGGTTTCCTTCAGCAGGTTGTCCTCGAACTTCAGGCCCAGGAGGCTCAGTTCCCCGTTGATGGCCCGCATCCGCTCCTTGGCCGGGCCCTGGAGCAGGGCGCCGCCCCGCACGAAGCCGCGGTAGGTCTTCTCCAGCAGCATGCGCTGCTCGGGTTCAAGCTTCAGGCTGGTGCGCTGGTCGTGCACGGCCTTCACCCGGGCGAAAAGGCCTTCGTCCAGGGAGAGATCATCCTGGTGGGCCGCCAGCTTGGGGGCCACGGCTTCGGCCACTTTCTGAAGCTCGGGGGTGGTTTCGGCGCCGGTGAGGTTGAAGAACACGTTGCTGACCTGGGCGAGCCGTTCGCCGCTCTGGGCCAGGGCTTCCAGGGTGTTGGCGAAGGTGGGCGCCGCCTTCTGGGTCTTGATGCGGGCGATTTCCGCCTTGTGCTCGACCATGGCGGATTCGAAGGCCGGGAGGAAGTGCTCGGCCTTGAAGTCCCGGAAGGTGGGGGCGCCGAAGGGCGTCTTCCAGGTCTTGAGGAGGGGGTTGGCGTCGGCCTTGGGGGCGGCGGCGGTCATGGGAGCTCCCGCGATGAGGGCGGCGGCCAGGACAGGAAGGAAGCGCATGGGAACACCTCGCAGGTCAGGAATCGGAACAGGGTACGCCTAGGTCGGCCGCACCCCTGTGATGCCGCTCACGAAGGAGACAGCAGGCCTTCCAGGATGCCCCGGTCCAGGCCCTTCAGGGGAGGCCCCTCCTTCAGCAGGTCCGCCACCAGGGACCGTTTGGCGGCGTGGAGGTCCAGCACCCGCTCCTCGAGGGTGCCCGCAGCCACGAGGCGATGGATGGTCACAGGGCGGGTGCGGCCCAGGCGGTGGGCCCGGTCGCTGGCCTGGTCCTCCACCGCCGGGTTCCACCAGGGGTCCAGATGGAACACATCGTCCGCCGCCGTGAGGTTCAGGCCCGTGCCCCCGGCCCGGAGGCTCAGGAGGAACACCTCGCCCTCCCCGGCCTGGAAGGCGGCCACTTCGCGGGCGCGGGCCGGTGCCGAAAGGCTGCCGTCCAGGCGCCGGAAGGGGATGGCTGCGGCCTGGAGGCGGGTCTGGACGAGGTCCAGCAGATCTGTGAACTGGCTGAAGACGAGGCTGCGGTGGCCCTCCTCCCGGAGCACCGCCAGCCGATCCATGAGCAGGTCCAGCTTGGCTCCGGGGCCCTGGTAGGCGGGATCCGCCAGGACCGGGTGGCCGCAGGCCCGGCGCAGGCGCATGAGGGCCGCCAGGAGGTGCAGGGTGTCTCCGCCCAGGGCGCTCCGGCTCCGTTCCAGCAGGTCGCGGTGGAAGGCGGCCTCCGTTTCGCCCAGCTCCACCCGCACCGTGAGGTCCGTGCGGGGCGGCAGCTCCGGCAGCACCTCCGCCTTGCGCCGCCGCAGCAGGAAGGGCGCGGCCAGGGCTCGCAGCGTGGCGGTGTCGGAGGCCTCGGCCAGGACCGGGGCCAGGTCCGGCAGCAGCCAGCCCAGGAGCGCAGCCAGCTCACCGGGATGGTTCTCCACCGGCGTGCCCGTGAGGGCCAGCCGGGCCTCGGCCTGCAGGCGATGCACCGCCTGGGCCCGCAGGGTGTCGGGGTTCTTGATGGCGTGGGCCTCGTCCAGCACCACGGTGCCCCAGGGCATCGAGGCCAGGCGAGGGTCCGACGCCACCAGCCCGTAGCTGGCCAGGACCACGGTGCCGGGGCCCGCCTCCGCCAAGTGGCGGTCCCGGGCCCCTTCGGCGAAATTCCGCACGGCGAGGTCCGGGGCGAAGCGGGCCAGTTCGGCGGCCCAGTTGGGGGCCACGCTGGTGGGCGCCACCACCAGGGCGGGCCCGCTCGATGCGCGGTGCAGCAGCAGGGCGGCGGTCTGGACCGTCTTGCCCAGGCCCATATCGTCCGCCAGGCACACGCCGAAGCCCGCGCCCAGGCGCGAGGCCATCCAGCAGAAGCCTTCCATCTGATAGGTACGCAGGGTGCCGCGAAAGGTCCCGGGCAGCTCCGCGGGCGGGCCCTCCAGGGCTTCCACTCGCGCACGGGCCCGGGCATCCACCAGGCTGCCGGACAGTTCCCCCACCAGGGCCAGGGCGGCCCGGGGCGCCACGTCCCCGCGGGCGAGGGTGGCCAAACCCCGGAGGCGCGTGCCCAGAAGGCCGCCCAGATCCAGCAGCCCGCCTTCCGGCAGGTCCAGGAAGCGCCCGCCGCGCCGCAGGGCCGGGAGCCACGCGGCCAGGGGTTGTCCCCGGAGGGTGCCCTGGAGGCGGAAGCCCCGGCCTTCGGGCTTCAGGTCCAGAGCCAAGTCCCCGGCGGCGAGGGGTTCGGGCAGGGAGGGCCGCAGGGCGGGCAGCCCCGCGAGCCGCACCTTGGAGCCCAGATCCCGCAGCCCCGCCAGGACGGCGGCCACCTCGGGCCGACCTTCGAGGCGCCAGGTGAGGGGTTCATTCAGGGGGCGGGCCGAAGGGGGCAGCAGGGCCAGGAATTGGTCCCGGCGGGCCGCTTCGAAGGCCTGGTCCCGCGCGAAGAGGCGCCGCTGTCCCGGCGGGCCGCCCACGGCCCAGCGGAACCCTTCGCCGGGGAGGCAGGCCTCCAGGGTCGGATCCAGGCGCAGCCGCAGGGTGAGGTCCAGGCGGTCCAGGCCGCCCCGGAGCCAGACCTCCAGGTGCCGGAGGGGATGCGCGGCTTTCGGGGCGGGCTCCGGACAGAGGTCGGTCCACAGGGGCAGGTGGGGCGCCAGCCGTCCCAGCCAGGCCGCCAGCCGTGGGGCCGTGTCCGCAGGCACGGTGATTCCCGTCCCGAGCACCTCGGCCAGCGCCCGGTGGAGCGGCCCGAAGACCGTGAAGGCCAGGTGATCGCCCCGTCGCTCCAGACGGGCGGGGGCCGAGGTCGGTGGCACCGTGAGGGCGATCCTGAATCCACCTTCCGTGGCCTGAACCGTCAGGGCGGCGGGCCGCCGAGCCAGGGCCACCGGATCCCCGGGTTCACCGGGGCCCTCGGCCCAGAGCAGGTGCGGGTGGCCTTCCAGGGCGGCCAGAAGGGCCAGGGGCAGGCCGGAGGGTTCTTTCCGCCACGCGGTCCAGGCCGTCAGGGCCTTCCGTTCCTGGGTGCCGAGCGCCTTCCAGGGGGCCGATCCGGGCTCCGGGAGCCGCTGGGACTGCAGGCGCTCCCCAATGCGGAGGCCCCGCGGGGATTCAACCAGCCCGTGGAGGTCCACACGGAGGCTCCGACTCCGGCGCTCCAGGCGCCAGCCGAAGGCCGGGGGGCCGGGGGCATCGGGCGACGGCCGAGGCGCCGGGGCTTCCGGCAGCGGCAGCGCCTCCAGCGGCGTGAGGGCGTCGACCTTCATTCGGCGTCACTCCCAGGGGAAGGCCACCTCCAGGCCGTACCAGGTCCGCAGGGTCGCCATGTCCTTCTGGAGGGCCGGGGGCACGGGGCACCCGTGGACCTTGCGGTGCTCCCAGGCCAGGAATTCCTTTTCGCCGGGGGTGTAGATGCGCTCGCAGCCCGGGGCCTTCGTGCTGGCCCGCAGCTGGCGAAGGATGTCGCCGGAGATAGCCTGGAACCGCTCCAGGTCGATGAACTCCTCCACGCTGATGGCGATGAAGAAGTGGCCCAAGGGGTAGGGGATCTTCTTCCCGGCTTCGTCGAACCCGTTGAGGGCCTTCAGGTAGGCGCCGTCCTGCAGGGCCGCCGAAAGGATCTCCACCACGGTGGCGTAGCCGTAGCCCTTGTAGCCGCCCAGGTCCTCGCCGGGTCCGCCCAGGGGCGCCAGGGCCGCCAGGCCCTTCGTGAGATCCACCAGCACCTGTTCCGTGTCGGTGCGGGCGCGGCCCTGGGCGTCGATGACCCAGCCTTCGGGAAGGCTCTTGCCCATGCGGGCATAGTGCTCGATCTTGCCCCGCTGGGTGATGGAGGTGGCGCAGTCCAGGCAGAAGGGGAAGGGCTCGTCGGTGGGGATGCCCACGGTGAGCGGGTTGGTGCCCAGCATGTTCTCTACGCCGAACGTGGGGGCGATGGAGGGCCGCGCGTTGGTGCCCGTGAGGCCGATCATGCCCGCCCGGGTGGCCATCGTGGCGTAGTAGCCCGCGATGCCGTAGTGGGTGGAGTTCCGCACCGCCACCATGCCCATGCCGTGTTCCCGGGCCTTGTCGATGGCCATCTGCATGGCCTTCACGGAAACCACGTGCCCCATGCCGTTGTGCCCATCCAGCACGGCGGTGGTCTTGCGCTCCCGCACCACTTCGATCGTGGTGGCGGGGCTCAGGATGCCGTCCCGGATCCGGTCGATGTAGATGGGTTTCAGGCGGCCGATGCCGTGGCTGTCGATGCCCCGGCGGTCGCTTTCGATGAGCACCTCGCCGATGAGTGCTGCGTCCTCGGCAGGCACGCCCGCGGCCTCCAGGGTCCGGCGCATGAAGGCTTCCAGGAAGTCGAAGGGTACCCAGGCGCAATCGGCGTACTGGGCAGCATAAGCGTCCGTGGCGGTCATGGCATCCTCGGGAAGAGGTCCATGATCCGCCACGGCAGGGCTGGGGCCAAAAGCTATTCGCCGAAGGCGCGGTTCTGGATCATCAGCTCCGTGCTCCAGGGGGCCTTGCCGCCGCCCAGGTACTGGGCGAACCACTCCAGGTGAGCGTTGTAGTAGACGGGCATGGAGGTGAGGTTGTCGGGCCAGTGGCCATCGTTCTTGAAGACGATGAGGCGGCTGGAGACCTTCATGAGCTGAAGGTCCGTGAAGAACTGCAGGCTCTGGGTGTAGGGCACCCGGTAGTCCCGCTCGCCGGTGATGACCAGGGTGGGCGTCTTGTAGGCCGGCACCTGGTTGGAGGGCGTCTGGCGCTCATAGCCCTTGGGGTTGCTCCAGGGCGTGCCCTTCAGGTCCCACTGGGGGAACCACAGCTCCTCGGTGGCGCCGTGCATGCTCCGCAGGTCGTACACGCCCATCATGGCGGCCATGGCCTTGAACTTCGTGGTGCGGCCCTGGAGCCACATCATGGCGTAGCCGCCCCAGCTCCAGCCCATGGCGCCCATGCGCTGGGCGTCCACGTAGGGCAGCTTGGCCAGGTGGTCCGTCACCTTCAGCACATCGGTCATGCACTTCCCGTCCCAGTCGCCGCTGATGGCATCCGTGAAGGCCTGGCCGTAGCCCGTGGAGCCGTGGGGGTTGGGGAAGGCCACCACGTAGCCCGCGCCGGGATACACCTGCCAGTCGCCCCGGAAGCTGTCGGACCACATCATCTGGGGTCCGCCGTGGACATTGAGGATGAGCGGGTACTTCTTCGCGGGATCGAAGCCGTGGGGCTTCACCACGAAGCAGTGGATGGGCTTGCCGTCGGCGCCGGGGATCCAGAGCTCCTCCGCGGGTCGGATGTCCACTTCCTCCGCCACCGCCTGGTTGAAGGCCGTGAGGCGATCCGTCTTGCGGGTGGCGAAGGTGTGGCGCCAGACCTCCACGGGTTCGCCCACCGTGCTGCGGGTGAACACCACGCTGCCGCCATCGGCCGTCACGGCGAACTCGCGGATGGCCTGGCCCTCCAGCATCCGCTCCAGCTTGCCGGTGGCCACCTCGGCCCGGTACAGGGGCCAGCGGCCCTTCTCCTGCACGGTGAACCACAGATGCTTGCCGTCGGCGGACCACTGGACGTTGGGCTCCACCCAGTTGTCGATGCCTTCCGTGAGCACCCGGGTCGCGCCCGTGGCCCGGTCCAGCACCGCCAGGCGGAAGCGGTCGGATTCCTGGCCCGGGCGCGTCTGGAAGCGGTAGGCGATGAGGCGGCCGTCGGGGCTGAACTTGGCGTCGCCGTCGTAGGCCGGGTTGGTGGTGAGCTTCCGGGGCGTGCGGTCCCCCTGCAGCTCCACCAGGAAGAGGTCCTGGTTGGTGCTGGCGGCGGGCACGGGATCGGTGTTGGTGGCGAAGACCACGGCGGAGCCCTCGGGGCTCACGGTGAAGGACTGGCCGTAGCCCGGCTGGTCGAGCCTGCCCGTGGTGAGGGCTTCCACCTTGCCCCCCGCAGTGGCGCGGAAGAGGTGGGTGTACTGGAAGTTCCGCCAGCTGTCCCAGTGGCGGTAGAGCAGTTCGTCGGCCAGGTAGGCCTGCACGGGGCCCTTCTCCAGCTTGTCGGCCCAGGCGGTGTTCCGGGCGCCATCGGCCCCGGCCTCCGGGAAGACGTTTGCGCTGAAGAGGACGGTGGAACCCTGGGTGAGCACGGCCTCGCCCACGCCCGGGGCGAAATCCGTGAGCCGCTGGGCCTCGCCGCCATCCAGGGGCAGCCGCCAGAGCTGGGAGCCGCCCTGGCGGCCCGAAAGGAAGGTCAGGTTCCGGCCATCGGCGGTCCAGCGGGCCGCCCGTTCGGAGCCCGGCGTGTGGGTGAGCTGCCGCAGCTGACCCGAGGCCAGGTCCAGCATCCAGAGGTCCGTGTTCCGCTTGGCGGCCTTCAGGTCCGTGCTGGAAAGTTCGAAGGCCAGCCGGGTGCCATCGGGGCTCAGGGCCAGGCCGCTCACGCCCTTCAGCCGGTAGAGGTCTTCGATGGAGAAGGGCCGCTTGCCGGCGGCAAGGGGCAGGACGAGCAGCAGGGACAGGGTGGCGAGGCGCGGCAGGAAGCGCATGGGAACCTCCGGATGGAAGGAGGATCCCATACACTCGGTTCATGCCGCGCCTGACCACCCACGCCATCCCCCTGGAAACCGTCCAGAAGGCCAGCGGGCCGTTGGCCCGGGAGATTGCGGGCCTGCTTGGCATCCCCGAGGACTTCGTGACCCTGGAAGTGCGCCAGGATCCCTTCGTGCGGGGCGGCGCGGTGGTGGCGGGCGATCCCTTCATCAGCGTGAGCCTTTTCGATCGAGGGCCCGCCATGGAGGATCAGGTGGCCCGGGCCATCACCCGGCAGTTCCAGGCGGCGGGCGTTCCCCATCTGGATGTGTGCCTGCTGCATCTGGAGCGCGCCCGCTACTACGAGGATGGGGAGCCCTTCGTCCCGCCCACCCGCGTCTGATCCCGGTCCGCCCCACCTGGCGATTGGCCCGGCCCTCGCCTTGTGCCACCGTGGAGAGGGTTTCCTGGAGGCAGCCATGAAGCGCGTGCTGTTCGTCTTCGCCCTCGTTGCGGTGGCCCTGGGGCTGGTCCTGGCCGTGACCTACGCCTGGAATGCGCCGCCGCTGGAGGAACCCCTGGGGGGGCTCGTCTATTCCTGGAACGGCCCCGAGCGGCGGGAGGCCTTCATCAAGGCCTGGGTCTGCGCGGGCATCGGCGTGTCCCTGGGGCTGATCTTCTCCGGGCTGGGCTGCATCCTGGATCGGCTGGAAGCCCTGGCGAAAAAGGGCTGATCAGCCTCCCAGCCGCCCGGCCAGCAGATCGAAATCCGTCCGTGACGTGGCGTCCAGGCTGAGGGGCGTCACGGATACGGCCCGGCTGCGCAGGGCGTGGACATCGGAACCGGCCTCCAGGGTGGCCTCGTCCACCTCCACGGCCACGGACCCCTCGCCGAGGGCCGTGCCCAGGTGGGGTTCCTCGATGCGGCGAACAAAGTACCGCTGCCGCGATTGCCGGGTGAGGCGCCAGGGGGTGGCCGGCGTGGCGTCCTCCGGCACATCGAGTTTCAGCACGTCCACATCGTGGGGCAGCGGGGACCGCAGGAGCCGCTCCGCGAACAGCCGCACGAAATGGGCGGCGGCGGCCCAGTCCTCCTCGCCGTGGGCCAGGAAGGCGTCGGGGTGGGTCTGCTTGGAGGCCGCCAGGGCCCGGATGCCCGCCGCGGCGGCTTCGTAGGCGGCTCCCACGGTGCCTGAGGCGGTGATGCTGCTGCCCACGTTCTCGCCGTAGTTGATGCCGGAGACCACCAGATCGGGCTTCCGATCCCCACAGAGCACGAGCAGGGCATGGCGCACCACGGAGGCGGGGCTGCCCGCGCAGGCGAAGGCCCGGATGGGGCGCCCCATCGCCTGGTAGGGCACCGCCTCCAGGCGGGCGTCCTTGCGTCCGCGGAAGCTTCGGCCCGCGGCGGTCTGCTGCTCCAGCGGGGCCGCGACCAGCAGGTCCCCGAGGTCGGCCAGGGCCTCCACGGCGGCTTGGAGGCCGGGGCTGTGGATGCCGTCATCGTTGCTGAGCAGGATCAGGGGGCGAGGTTGCATGGGCCATTATTTCGCGGGAGAACCCTTGATCGGCGGAATGAATGGATGTTGAAAGTGTCAATTTGATTCTAAAAAAACGATTCATACGAGGTGAAATTCAAGATCCCGCGCCCCCCTCCGATGGACCCATCACCCATCCGAGGAGGGGACATGCGTCCACTGCCACGTTCATTCCGTTCGCTGGCCTTTGCGCCGCTGGTGCTGGGCCTTCCCTTGGTGGCCCAGGCGCCGGGGGGTGACGACCAGCTGCTTCAGGACCTCATCGAGCTTCTGAGTACCCCGGTGGTCTCGGCCTCGAACACCGCGGAAAAGCTGTCGGATGCCCCTGCGACCATGGTGGTGCTCACCCGGGACGATTTCTCCAAGCGGGGCTATACGGAGCTCAGCCAGATCCTGGATGACCTTCATGCCATGGATGTGGTCCGCCCCTTCGGCGACACCCATCTGAAGAACTACTGGCGCGGTTTCCGGAATGAGATCGGCGAACCCTTCCTGGTGATGGTGGATGGGATGGTCCAGAACCATCTCTACTTCAATACGGCCGATGTGCCGCTGGTGGCGCTGCCCATCTCCAACATCGAGCGGGTGGAGGTGGTGTACGGACCCGCCAGTTCGGTGTATGGAGCCAACGCGTTCATGGGCGTGATCAACGTGATCACGACCAAGGACCGCCAGGAAGATGGATCCTTCGCGCGGGCCACCCTGGCGGTGAATGGTGGATCCAACGGTGCCCGCAGTTCGCGGATCGCGGATGCGAACTATTTCTACAAGCGCGGCGACCTGCGGCTCAGTTTCACGGCCCGCTTCGACAACGGCTGGATGGACACCAACACCAACAACAACTACGAGTGGACCAAGAACCACTACTACAGCGACCGGCGGCTGTGGGGGAACATCCCGGACAATTCCAGCTTGGGCGGCGCTTTCGATTCCGGGGTTCGCAACCGCGCCGTGGATCTCCGGGCCTTTCTGGGCCGGACCGAGATGGGCTTCCAGTACACCCTGCTCGATACGGGCTACGGCACGGTCTACCCCGCGGACCTGGTGCAGAACAATGCGGTGTGGGTGCGTCCGGAGACCAGCTTCTACCTGCGGCACACCCAGCGGATCGATGACTGGATCACGTCGACGACGCTGCTGCGCCACCGGAACAGCGATGTGAGCAACGACAGCTTCTTCGTGGATGCCTACGAGAACGGCAGCACCGCATCGGACTACGTGGTGGAGTTCTCCTGGTGGCAGAGCCTGAACCGCAGCGTGAGCCTCAACCAGGACTTCGACATCCGGTTCAGCCCCGCCTTCAGCCTCGTGACAGGGTTCAAGTTCGAACAGAAGAACCTGCAGAAGCGGTACGATTCGCCGTACGGCGAGCTCTCCCACGTTTCCTCTCCGCTGTCCCTCGGGCAGGGTTCCTCCTTCTACCCCGACAAGCCGGAGGACAGCCCCCAGGCCGCCAACCGCATCACCACGGAGGATGTGGGCTTCTACGCCCAGGCCAAGTGGCGGGTGGCGGAAGGGCACACCCTTAACTTCGGCGGGCGCCGCGATCGCAATTCCGAGTACGGCGGCAACACGACCCTTCGTTTGGGCTATGTGTTCAACGCCGGTGCCTGGGGTGCCAAGGTGCTGTTCGGGCAGGCCTACCAGGAACCCACGCCCCGGGTTCTCTACGGCGGATGGAGCGGATCCGGCAGCAACCTGGCCTTGCAGCCCGAGAAGTCCACGACCCTCGAAGCCAGTGGGACCTTCACGACCCGGAGCCTCTCGCTGCAGGCAGGGCTCTGGTCGGTGCAGAACGAGGACACCATCACGGGCAAGAAGAACCTGGGCGATCGGAATGTGACCGGCATGGACCTTTCGGCCAACTACCTGGTGCCCCAGGACTGGATCCGCCAGATCAAGCTGTGGGGCTCCTACTCGCGCCTCTTTAAGGCTGACGAGGATGTGCTGGATGTGGATGGCGCCAAGATCGGAACCATGGACATCGGTGACCTGGCCAAGGACAAGGTGCTGTTTGGTGCCACCTTCCTCTTCAACGACCGCATCAACGCCACCCTGCTGGGACGGTGGATCGGCAGCCGCGAAACGGTGACCACGAACCCCATTCGTTCCGTGGATTCCTACCTGGTGGCGGACCTCAGCTTCAACGCCGCCTACAAGGGCGTGACCTTCCTGCTGAAGGTGAACAACCTCACGGACAAGCATTACTTCCATCCGGGTGTGCGCGGTGCCCAGTCCGGAGATACGCCGGGCGCCTTCTCGGGCACGGGGGGGACCTGGGTGGGGTCGGGCTTCAGCTACTACAACAGCCTCCACGCCCAGCCGGGTCGCTACATCACCCTGGGCATGAAGATGGATTTCTGAGGGCATCGGATGACGCCGGGGCGGCCCTGCGGGGCCGCTCCGCGCGTACGGGCCCCATGCCCTACAATCCGGGTGAACCCCCTCTGGAGCCCCCATGGATCTGCACGCCCTCGTGGACCGCATCAACGGCTGGGTCTGGGGCATGCCCCTGGTGGCGCTCTGTCTGGGGGCGGGGGTGATCTTCTCCGTGTGGACCCGCTTCCTCCAGGTGCGCCACCTCAAGGCCATGGTGGGCCAGCTCTGGCGGGGCAAGGCCTCCGAAGCCGGCATTTCCAGTTTCCAGGGTTTCGCCATGGCCCTGGGTG